>NZ_JBHWUU010000001.1:0-207639 GCF_042737375.1 Streptomyces sp. NPDC060000 | reverse complement strand
CTGGGCGTGATGGTGGGTTGCCTTGTTGCCTTTCCCTAAAAAGTCGCGGGGCGGGCTGACGGCCCGGCGCCCCCCGCCCCCGTGCACCACCTTCGGAAGGACCGCCATGATCTCCACCCTCCAGTCCCGCATGCTGCGCGGGGCGGACGGTGACCCCGCCCCGCGTCTGGCGTACGGCGCCGACTACAACCCCGAGCAGTGGCCCCGGGACGTGTGGGAGGAGGACGTCCGGCTGATGCGGGAGGCCGGCGTCACCGTCGTCTCCGTGGGGATCTTCTCCTGGGCCCGTATCCAGCCGGGCCCGGACACCTGGGACTTCGGCTGGCTCGACGAGGTCATGGACCTGCTGCACGCGGGCGGGATCGGCGTCGACCTGGCCACCGCCACCGCCTCCCCGCCGCCCTGGCTCACCACCGCCCACCCGGAGATCCTGCCGGTCACGGCCAACGGTGAGACGCTCTGGCCGGGCGCCCGCCAGCACTGGCGGCCCACCTCGCCCGTCTTCCGCGAGCACGCCCTGCGTCTGGTCGGGAAGATCGCCGACCGGTACAAGGACCATCCGGCCCTGGTCGCCTGGCACGTCTCCAACGAGCTGGGCTGCCACAACATCTACGACCACTCGGACGACGCGGCCCGCGCCTTCCGGGTCTGGCTGCGCGCCCGCTACGGCTCGCTCGACGCCCTCAACCACGCCTGGGGGACGGCGTTCTGGTCGCAGCGCTACAGCGACTGGGAGCAGATCCTGCCGCCGCGGCTGGCCGCCTCGCACCCCAACCCGACCCAGCAGCTGGACTTCAAGCGCTTCTCCTCGGACGCGCTGAAGGACCACCTCGTCGCGGAGCGGGAGATCCTGCGGGAGATCACGCCCGGAATTCCGGTCACCACCAACTTCATGGTGATGGGCGGCACCAAGGGCATGAACTACCCGGACTGGGCCGACGAGATCGACTTCGTCTCCAACGACCACTACGTCCACCCCGGCCCGCAGGACCGCGACGAGCTGTCCTTCTCGGCGAACCTCGTCAGCGGCATCGCGAGCGGCCGGCCGTGGTTCCTGATGGAGCACTCCACCAGCGCCGTCAACTGGCAGCCCGTCAACGTGGCGAAGCGGCCCGGCGACCTGGCCCGTGACTCGCTGCTGCACGTGGCGCACGGCGCGGACGCGGTGTGCTTCTTCCAGTGGCGGCAGTCGGCGGCCGGCGCCGAGAAGTACCACTCGGCGATGGTGCCGCACGCCGGCGCGGACAGCGACCTCTTCCGCGCGGTGGCCGACCTCGGCGCCACGCTCAAGGCCCTTGCCCCGGTGGCGGGTTCGGAGCGGGAGCCGGCGGCCGTCGGCATCCTCTACGACTGGGAGTCGTGGTGGGCCAGCGAGCAGGACTCGCACCCCAGCGCCCTGCTGGACTACCGGCAGGAGGCGCTCGACTGGTACTCGGCACTGCTCGCCCTCGGCGTCCGCGCCGACCTCGTCACCACCCGCGCCGACCTCTCCCGGCACCAGGTGCTCATCGCGCCCGTGCTGCACATGGTGCCTGCCGAGCTGGCCAAGGAGCTCACCCGCTACGCCGAGCAGGGCGGCCACCTCGTCACCACGTACTTCTCCGGGGTCGTCGACGAGAACGACCACATCTGGCTGGGCGGCTACCCGGGCGCCCTGCGCGACCTGCTCGGCATCCGCATCGAGGAGTTCGGTCCGCTGCTCGCCGGGGAGTCCGTGGAACTGGACGACGCCACCTCGGGCAGCCTGTGGACCGACCGCATCACCCTCGCCGACGGCGACACCGAGGTCCTGGCGCACTACCGCACCGGTGTGCACGCCGGACGCCCCGCCGTCACCCGGCGCCCGACCGGCGGCGGCTCCGCCTCGTACGTCTCCACCCGGCTCGGCGTCGACGGGCTCAGCTCGCTGCTGCCCCGGCTGCTGGAGCCCGCCGGGGTCAGCAGTGAACTCCCCTCGGACGTCCGGGGGTCGGTCGAGCTGGCCGTCCGGCGCGGCGCCGAAGGCCGGTTCCTGTTCCTGGTCAACCGCACCGACGACACGGTGCCGGTGACCGGACTGGACGGAGAGGTGCTGATCGGCACCGGCGGCGCGCAGGGCGGCCTCGTCCTCGGGCCGCGGGAGGTCGCCGTACTGCGGCAGCCCGGTATCTGACGTCACCCGTTCGCCCTCCACGACTCCTCGGCACGGCACGCGGCCGGGCCGAGGGCCATCCCCTGCTGCCCGCGCGGCAGCAGGGGCCCACCACAGCGACCGCACCGCAGTTGGGAGCACAGATGGCACGCCGTACCCGCAGCAGACGGACCCTCGGGGCCGCCGCACTCACCGCACTGGCCACTGGGGCAGCGCTGTTGAGCGTCCCCGTACAGGCGCACGCCGAGGCCGCCGTCACCGTGACGCCGGACCCGTCGTACGCGCACGACGAGTTCGAGGGCTGGGGCACCAGTCTGGTCTGGTTCGCCAACGCGACCGGCGACTACCCGCCGGCGGTCCGCGAGAAGCTCGCGGATCTGCTCTTCGGCGACGACGGTCTCGCGCTGAACATCGCCCGCTACAACATCGGCGGCGGCAACGCCCCGGACGTCACGGACTATCTGCGGGCCGGCGGCGCGGTCGAGGGCTGGTGGAAGGCGCCCGCGGGCACCACCCGCGCGGACACCGACTGGTGGAGCGCGGACGACGAGGCGGACTGGAACGAGGACGCCGACGCGAACCAGCGGTGGTGGGTGGAGCGCATCAAGAAGGACATCGACCACTGGGAGACGTTCAGCAACTCGCCGCCGTGGTTCATGACCGTCAGCGGATATGTCTCCGGCGGCTTCGACGCGAACGCCGACCAGCTGAAGACGGACTCGGTCGACGACTTCGCCGCCTACCTCGCGGGCGCGACCAAGCGGCTCGAGAAGTCCGAGCACATCAAGGTCGACACCATCGACCCGTTCAACGAACCCAACACCGGCTACTGGGGCACCCGGCTCGACGCGAACGGCCGGCCCGTCAGCGGCCGTCAGGAGGGCGCCCACATCGGGCCCGCGCTCCAGCAGAAGGTGCTCGCCGCGCTCCCGTCCGCGCTGCAGAAGGCGAAGGTCAAGGCGGACATCTCGGCGATGGACGAGACCAACCCGTCCATCTTCGCGACGAACTGGAACTCCTACTCGCAGGCGTCCAAGGACGCCGTCGGGCAGATGAACGTCCACACCTACGGCACCGGGCAGCGCACCACCGTGCGTGACCTCGCCAAGGCCGCCGACAAGCCGCTGTGGATGAGCGAGGTCGAGGGCGACTGGGGTGACGGGCAGAGTTTCACGGACATGCGTCCGGGCCTCGGGCTCGCCCAGCAGATGGTGAACGACCTGCGCGAACTCGAGCCCAAGGCCTGGGTGTTCTGGCAGCCGGTCGAGGACTACGACAACATGAAGCCCGGCGGCGAGTCCGCGAAGGGCGGCAACTGGGGCTCCATCCAGCTCCCGTTCAGCTGCACCGCGGCGGACACGCTCCAGTCCTGCCCGATCTTCACGAACACCAAGTTCGACACCGCGCGCAACTTCACCCACTTCATCCAGCCCGGCGACCAGCTGATCAAGGTGGACGACACCTCCAGCGCCGCCGCCGTGACGAAGAACGGCAAGGGCGCCTCGGTCGTCCACGTCAACTCCACCACCGCGGCCCGCACGGTCACCATCGACCTGTCGAAGTTCGGCACGATCAAGGACAACGCGAAGGTCACGCCGACCGTGACCAGCGCCGACGGCAAGCTGCAGCAGCAGGCCTCGATCAGGGTCGTCGACGGCAGGGCCACCTACACGGTCCCCGCCCAGTCGGTGACCTCGTTCGCCATCAAGGGTGTCTCCGGCGTCGCGGAGAACGCGGGCCTGTTCGCCAAGGGCCACTCCTACACGCTGACCGGCGTGCAGAGCGGGAAGGCCGTCACCGTCAAGGCCAACGGCACCAGCCTGGCGATCGGTTCGGCCAACGGCACCGTCGCGCAGCAGTGGCGGCTGGACGCCCGGTACGGCGAGACCGGCAACCGGCAGCGCTACGTCCTCGCCAACCCGGCCGAGGGCAAGCGCCTCGCCGTCCGCGACAACGTCCCGGTGGTCGAGCCCGACACCGGCGAGCGTGACCCCGCCACCGAGTGGATCCTGTCGACCACCGGTGACGGCACCTGGACCCTGGTCAACGTGGCCACCGGACGGCTCCTCGAGGTCGGCGGTCAGGCGACGAACGAGGGCGCTGCCGTCACCACCTGGCAGGCCAACTCCGGCTCCAACCAGCGCTGGAGGGTCACGGACGTGACTCCGTAACGCCTACCGGTCCGCTGTCCCCGCCCGCATCACGATCGTCGTGGTGCGGGCGGAGTGCTGTGCGGGGGCGGCCGCCGGGACGCGCTCCAGGACCCCGCCCGCGAAGACGTCGTACAGCGGGAGCGTCTCGAGGTGGACGTAGCCGATGTGGCAGTCGCAGACGGCGAGCGGGCAGGGGCGGGGGCGCAGGGCGGCGCGGTACGAACCGTCGTAGAGGTTGCCGAGTTCGGCGGGGACGAAGTGGCAGCGCCGCACGGTGCCCTCGCCGTCGACCGAGATCACGGACTCTCCGGTGCGGCAGGGCAGGCCGGCGCTGCTGTGCGGGTGGCGGCTGTACGGGAAGAGCGGGTCGAGGGCGGTCCACCGGTCGGCCTCGGCGTCCTCGTAGGTGTGGCCCTCGGCGGCGTTGATCCACAGGTAGACGTGCGCGGGCAGGTCGGCGCGCAGTCGGCGGGCCACGTCGAGATGCTCGGGCATGCCGACGACGCCGACGCTGAACCGGATGCCCCGGTCGGCCAGGTCACGGCACTTGGTGAGGAAGCGTTCGTACGGCGTCTGGCCCGGGTGGTAGGTGCACCACAGGGCCAGGGTGTCGGGGTCGGCTGCGGCGAACCAGTCGGTGCGGCAGCTGAGGTTGGTCTGGATCGCGACGCGGCGGATGTGCGGGAGGTGGGAGAGCTCGGTGAGGGCGCGCCGGTACCAGGAGCGGACCAGGCCCTCGCCCCAGGGGGTGAAGAGGAGGGAGAGGTTGTCGTCGGTCCGGGCCGCGGCCCACTCCGTGAACCGTTCGAGAGCGGCCCGGTCGGCGCGCAGTTGTGCCGTGCTGTCGCGTCGCTTGGCGAACGGGCAGTAGGGGCAGTCGTAGTCGCAGGAGGCGAGCGGGCCCCGGTAGAGCAGGGTCAGATCCACGGCGGCCGCGTCACTTCCACTCGTAGGCGGCCATGGCGGTTCGCACGGCCGGGGAGAACAGCTCGGGGCCGACGGCGTCGGAGTGGGCGAGGCCTTCGGGGGTGAGCCGGAGGGTCGTCGGGTCGGCGTCGGTCAGCCAGCCGCGGTCGGCGAAGCGTTCGAGGTCGGGGCCGAAGTCATCGGCGGGCGCGCCGCCGAAGCGCGCCCGGTAGTCGTCGAGGCGCAGGCCGTCGGCCTGCAGGAGCGATTGGAGGAGATGGCGGCGGCGCGCCTCGTGAGGGTTCATGGGGTGACCGACCTCGGCGTGGGCGAAGTCGGACGGGCCGGTGGAGACGTAGTCGTCGATGATGCCCCGGATCCGGTGCATGCCGACGGCGTAGTCGAAGGAGTAGTGCAGGCCGGCCGTGTAGGAGCGGGCGCCGCAGCCGAGGCCGATCATGCCGTCGGTCTGGCAGGCGTAGTCGTCCGCGCCCTGCGGCGGGGCGTCGGCGCGGCGGAACATGCGCATGGACTGCTGGGTGTATCCCTGCGCGAGGAGGTGGTCGCGGCCCGCGCGGTACAGCCGCAGCCGCTGCTCGTCCCAGGCCGGGTCGCCGCCCGTGTCCGGTCCCGGGCCGGCGCTGCGGCGGTCGAGGCCGGTCAGGGGACGGACGTAGAGCGGGTACAGATAGAGCTCCTCGGGCCGCCAGGCCAGGGCCGCGTCCAGGGAGTGCCGCCAGGTCCGCTCGGTCTGGCCGTCGATGCCGTAGATGAGGTCGATGTTGAGGACCGGGATGACGGTGTCGCGGACGCGGGCGAGAGAGGCCTCGACGTCGGCGCGGCGCTGCGGGCGTACGGCGGCCCGGGCCTCGGAGTCGACGAAGCTCTGGACGCCCAGGCTCAGCCGGGTGGTGCCCCGGCCGGCCAGGACGGCGAGGCGGTCGGCGGTGGCCGTGGCGGGCGAGGCCTCGACCGACAGCGGGACCGCGCGGAGGTCGGCGCCCATGCGGTGCTCGGCGATGTCACAGAGGCGGTCGAGCTCCGCGGCGGTGAGGAAGGTGGGGGTGCCGCCACCGAAGGCCGCCGTGACGAACCGGACGTCGTCCGTCTCCCCCAGCGCCTCCCGCACGGCGGTCGCCTGCCGTTCCAGGGCGTCCAGGTAGGCGCCGGTCAGGCCGTCGGGGGCGCCGATACGGGTGAAGAGGTTGCAGAAGCCGCAGCGGACCTCGCAGAACGGTATGTGCAGGTAGAGGGAGAGCGCGTCCTTGGGCTCGGCCGCCCAGAGGGCTTTCAGGGGCGGGCGGTCGGGGAGCCGGCGGTAGGCCGTCTTGTGCGGGTAGGCGTAGACGTAGTGCTGGTAGGGGCTGGTGCGGGTGGTCGGCTCTGCGGTGGTCATCGGCCGGCCTCCGTCGGACGGGGAGCGGGGTCGAGGGGTGCGGGCTCGAGGGGTGCGGGGTCATGGGGAGCGGGGTCGAGGGGTGCGGGGTCGAGGAAGAAGTGGGCGTACGGCACGGTCCACACGGACTCGTGACCGATGCGGTGGCCGGTGTAGCCGTCGTCGCCGTAGGCGGTGCCGTGGTCGGAGCAGACGATCGCGAAGCAGCGGCGCCTGCTGCTCGCGGCGGCGAACAGCCGCCCGATGTGCCGGTCCACGTACTCCAGCGCGGCGGCGTGCGTCTCCCGGCTGTCGCCGGTCTCGCGGGTAGCGCCGGGCAGATGGAACCAGTTCGGCTGATGCAGGGCGGACACGTTGACGAAGAGGAACAGCCGCTGTTCGTGCGGGAGCCGGCGTACGACGAGCTCGGCGCGGGCGATCTGGTTCTCGAAGGACTCGGGTGAGGTGACGCCGAACTCCGGTGCCCAGTGGGACTCGTGGAACAGGCCGGGCAGCACCGAGCCGAGTGGGCCCTGCTTGTTGAAGAAGCCCACTCCCCCGATGCACACGGTGTGGTAGCCGTCCTCGGCCAGGCCCGAGACGAGGTCGGGGGTGTCGTAGACGTAGGTTCCGCCCGCGGTGGTCTCGCTGCCCGCGAAGCTCGCCGCGAACAGACGCGGGTGCGGTCCGGGGGCGGCCGGGGTCGGCAGGAAGCCCGCGAAGATCGCCTGGTGGGAGGCATAGGTGAAACTGCCCGGTGCGTGCCGCTCCTCCCAGCGGCCGCCCGGGAGGTGGCGGGCCAGATGGGGGATGCGGCCGGCCGCCGCCAGCTCGGCGGCGACGTCATGGCGGAGCGTGTCGAGGGTGACGAGCAGGAGGTCGTGGCTGCCCACCACCTCGTTCATGTCGGGCACAGGGTGCGCGTCAGGCACGTCTCGCACGTCTCGCACGTCAGGCGCCTCGTGCGCGTCAGGCACATCGTTCATGTCACGCACATCGTTCATGCCTTGCGGTTCGTTCATGCCTTGCGGTTCGTTCATGTCGGGTTCAGGCATGCGGTGTTCCTGTTCTGTGCCGGGCGAAGTCGCCCAGGACGGCGGCCACTTGGGCCGCGTAGGTGTCGAGGCCCTCCGCGCCGCTGCCGGGCAGGCCGGTGAGCCGGGGCAACAGGTCACCGAAGGCGTTGACCTCTCCCACCGCGGCCCTGCGCCAGCCGACCGCCGGCAGCAGATCGACGCCGACGCACAGGGTGCGCGGGAAGCAGGCCGCGGCCCGCTCGCACACCCCCAGCAGATCGGCCCAGCGGGCGCCCGCCGCCTCGACGGCCTCCCTGACGGCGCCCAGGTCGCCCCGGCGGCCGCCGAGATGGAGGTTGGTCAGGGGCGAGCGGCTGGTGCGGACCACCGCGTGGGTGACGCGACCGGCCACGACGACGACCCTGAGGTCGGCGGCCCGGCCCTCCTGGGCGGCCTTCGGCAGCCAGCGCTCGAGGTGCAGGCCGTCCGGGGCGAGCGCGTCGACGATGGCCGCGATGTCCTGCTCGCGTTCGTAGCGGCGCACTCTGAGGGAGTTGTACAGGTCGCCGTCGGCGGCGAGTTCCACGGAGGTGGTGGCCCTGATCCGGCCGCCGCCACCCGACTCGACGGCGAGAACGCCCGAGGCGGACGACCCGTGCGCGGGCTTCACGAAGAGCCGGGGCATCCGGTGCTCGCGCATCGCCGCGCGGACGTCGTCCCAGCCGCGTACCGGCGCGCCCCGCGGGCCCGAGGTGGGTGAGGCGGGCACCGGGACGCCGGCCGCGTCGAGGACGGCGTGGCAGAGCCGCTTGTCGAACAGCACGGCGAGGTCGTCCGGGTCGTCGAGCCGGACGCCGCCGCGCAGGCTGCGCACCGCGGTGGTGAAGCCGGCGTACCAGCGCCCGGAGCCCTCGACCCGAGTGGGGTCCGAGGCGCCCCGCAGCAGCCGGTCGACCTCGGTGTTCTCGCCCGGTGAGTCCAGGCGGACGATCTCCTCGGCGGCGAAGTCGGCGCCCCCGTCGCGGAGTACCTCCGTCCACGGGACGACCCGCGGGGCCGGGAGTCCGGCCGCGCGAACCGCGTCCTCGAAGAGGGTGACCCGGCGGTTCTCCGGGTTGCCGACCACCGCGAGGCGTGGCCCGGGCGCGCGCTCCGGGCCGTCGCCGTGGGTGCCCGGCCACGGCTGTGTGCGCAACCCTTCGAGGAAGGAGGGATGGTGACCCATGGGCGGTGTGCTCACTCCCCCACGGCCACGTAGCGCCACGGCGTGCCGTCGTCGTCCGAGTCCTCCTCGGCGTCGTCGCGGTCGAGGTCCACCTCGACGCCCGCGGTCTCCACGGTCCGCCTGATGCGCTCCTGGAGGGATTCGCTCAGGTAGTGGTAGTGCAGGTCGAGCTTCTTGAGGTGGGTGAGCGGCTGCCCGCCGAGCAGGGCGGCCGCGCCCTCGTCGGTCAGCACACCCATGGAGAGGTCCAGCACCTCCAGCCGCGCCACCACGGGCGCGGACGCGACGGCCGCGGCGACGGCGTCCTGGTTCTCGCTGTTGCGCAGGGCGAGGTGACGCAGGCTCGGCAGCCGGGCGCCGGACAGGATCGGCTCCAGGTCGGCGATCTCGCTGTCGCCGCCGTACTCGGGGGTGCCGAGCCACAGGTCGAGGTGGACCAGCGCGGGCAGGTCGCTGGCACCGACCCCGCGCACGCCCTCGGCGGGCAGCCCGCCCGTCTCGATCACGAGTTTGCGCAGCGCGTAGTGGCTCACGGCGGGGAAACCCAGCCCCGATCCGCCGCGCACGCCGAGCTCCTCCAGCGCCGGGAACGCGGCCAGGAGCGGGGTGACGTCGGTCTGGTTGATCCAGGAGATCTCGCACTCCTCCCCCACCATGTCGCCGAGGAACACGGCCCGCAGCGCCGGGAACCGGTCCCGGGCGGCCACCAGCGCCTCGATGACGTCGGAGGGGTCCGTGTCGTAGGCCTCCTGCCAGGCGCCCACGATCAGGGCCTTGACGCGGGTGGTGTCGACGGCGGAGCAGAAGCGGGCGAACGCCTTCGTCCAGTCCTCGTCGGCGTCGTAGACGTCGCTGGTGACGCGCCAGGCGACAGCCTCCGGGTCGGCCAGGTCGGCCGTCCTGTCGCCGGGACCCGGGAAGGTGTGGGCGGGCAGCCGGTACAGCGTGTGCAGGTGCTCGTTGACGGTCATGCGGCTGCTCCCGGGTGAAAAAAGATGCGCGGTCCGTGATGTGTCCGCAGTTCTACCAACAGGCACTGACAACGCCCGTCGGCGGGGCCTCGGTCCGGGGGCCCCGGTCCGGCCCCGGTCCGGGGGCGTTGTCAGTGGTGGTCCGTACGGTCTTCCCTCATCAGGCCGGTGCGTGAAGCGTCCGGCGGGGAGGGAGGGGCCCGGCCGAGGTCCTCGCGGAGCTTCCGACACTCACCCCGGACCGCATCCGTTCCGAGGGGAACGCCGAATCGCGCCGGGTCGTGTGGGAGGTCCTCAACTCCACACCGGAGCCGGACGGGACGCGGCGCACCTACTGGCTGCGGGTACCGCCGCCGACCCGTACGGCGCGGGATGGCGTCGCCTGGACCTTCGGACCGGCGGCGGAGGTGTACGCGCCCGAGCGGCAGACGTGACCCCGGGCACCGTGACCCGGGGAGGACGTGGTCCGGGGAGGACGTGATCCGGGGAGCCTCGCGGCCGGGGCTCAGCTCTCGGCGGCGCGCGCCAGTACGTCGGCGATCTGGACACGGACCGCGTCCCGCGCGGCGGCGGGAAGCGCGCCCAGGTCCGTGCCCGCCAGGGCGTGCAGGACCTGTTCGGGGTCCGGGTCGTACGGCGCGCTCTCGCTGAGCACCTCGTAGCCGTCGCGCACGGCCACCCGCAGGGTTCCGGGGCCGTCGTCGCCGGCGTGCAGCGCGGCGGCGACGACGAGGGGCGGCGGGCCGCCCGCCTCGCCCGCCAGCTTGCGGTAGCCGCTGGCCAGGGGGGTGCGCCAGCGCAGGGCGAGCAGTACGTGACGCTTCGCCAGCAGCTCGGTCAGGTCGGTCTCGTACACGCTGTCGGGTTCCAGGACGGTGGCCCGGGCGTCGAGTGCGAGGGCCGCGGGGAGCAGACAGCGCAGGGTGCTGCCGACGATG
Organism: Streptomyces sp. NPDC060000; assembly: GCF_042737375.1. Classification (NCBI taxonomy): domain Bacteria; kingdom Bacillati; phylum Actinomycetota; class Actinomycetes; order Kitasatosporales; family Streptomycetaceae; genus Streptomyces; species Streptomyces sp. NPDC060000. The sequence goes on along the minus strand of NZ_JBHWUU010000001.1, from coordinate 196,924 downwards.
TTGCCGCCGACCGTGGCGGCACGGCGCACCGCGCCGGTGCCCACGCCGGTGGCCGCCCGGTGCAACACTTCGGGCACGGTCGCGTCCACCCGGTGCAGCAGCACGGCCCCGCCGAGTTCCCCGGGGCCGACCGTGCCGGCCTCCGGCACGTTGCGCAGCGACACGGCCTGCTCGGGGAAGCCGTCCCGCTGCCAGCCGGCCCAGACGAGCGTGGCGCCTCCTACCGGTACCGCTCCCTCGGCCAGACACCGCTGCGCTTCGGATATCGAGGAGGGAAGACGCAACTGCACGACAACCGACCTGCCTTCCCTGGAAGTTCGTGGTGAGTGACACGGTGTCATCGTGTGTCCCCGTGGCACGCACCCGCATGATCAATGGCAGAACGGATTCTGCCCAGGCGGGCGGGGGCGCATACAGGGCTCATTGCTGCACCTTGAGCGACGTGTGATCGCGTTGCGCCCGGCCACCCTCCCCCGGGCCCCGGTCCCGTGCCGGGGGCGGAGTCGTCAGCCGGTCGACGCCAGCCATGGCATCGGGTCGGCGTAGTAGCCGTCGTAGATCACCTCGAAGTGCAGATGGGGGCCGGTGGACAGGCCCGTGGAGCCGACCCGTCCCAGCGGGGTCCCGGTCTGCACGGCCTGTCCCGCGGTGACGTCGATCGCGGACAGGTGGCTGTACGTCGTCTGGAGCCGTTTGCCCTCGATCGTGCCGTGGTCGACGACGACCCGGTTGCCGTAGGCCGTGGTCATGGCCGCGAAGACGACCGTGCCCGCCCGGGCTGCGGAGACCTGGGCTCCCTGGGGCGCGCCGAAGTCCACGCCGGTGTGCAGCTTGGTGACACCGGTCAGTGGGTGCTCGCGGGATCCGTAGGGGGAGGTGACGGTGAGGGTGGTGACGGGTGCGGCCAGGATCGCGTCGGCCAGGACGCCGCCGGCGGGCGGGTCCTCCCGGTCGAAGGCCTCGTACTTCGTCAGCAGGGCCTTGACCTCGCCGAGGTAGGTCTTCGCCTCGGGGGGGACGGCTCCCGCCCTGGTCACGGCGTCGGTGCCGACCGCGTAGGCGGCGAGGGTGAGATCGACCAGGTCCCCGTTGACGGTGCCGTCGGTCCGCAGGCCGGTGACCTTCCGGGCCAGAGAGCAGTCCTGGCGGCCGAGCGCCATGATGGCGTCGGCCGGATCGGTCGGCGAGGAGCGCCCGTTGCCGTCGTCGTCCTTGCCCCAGGCCTTCCAGCCGGTGTCGGTGAAGGCGGCGACGCCCTGCGCGCCGGAGCCGGTCGCGCTGTCGTTGCTCCAGCCGGTGAGCTGGTCGATCTGTGCCGCGAGGACGGACGGGGTGATGACCGTGCAGGCGTCGGCGGACTTGCGCAGCCAGGGGCCGTAGGTCGCGTTGACGCCGCCGGCGGCGTCCTGGGGTGCGCTCTCCTCCGCGCTCCAGTCGTCGGGGAGCCCGCCGGTCAGGGCGAGGAACCCCGCGACCGCGGAGAGGGTGACGAGGCCCGGGAGGACCAGGAGGGTGAAGGCGCCCGAGCCGCGCCGGCGGGGGCGGGGGCGGGGAGCGGGTGGTTCCGGGGCCGGTGCCTCGGCAGCCGGTGCTTGCGGAGCCGGTACTTCGGGGGCCGGTACTTCGGGGGCGGTGGCCTCCGGGCCGCTTACGGCCTCGTACGGAGGGGTCTCGACGGCGTGCTCGTCGCTCACGCGGCGGGCTCCTGACGATCGGTCACCGACCGTTGCGGAGGAGTGCAGTTGTTCACGGGCGGACGGTAGCCGGTGGTCCGCCGCACGTCACCGGACGCGAGGGCAGACCTGCTGCCCATGAGGGCAACCACCGCCCGGGGACGGTCGGCGGGAGGTTGGTACAAAGTACGGCGCACGGGCCGGGGAGCGCGGTTCCGGCCACCGTCCGCTCACGGAGGTACCCGCCCATGACGCTGGACCACATCTCGGAACTGCACGGCCTGCCGGTGTTCGTCTTCCCGCTGCCCGGGGAGAACGCCCGGGGCCTGCCCGAAGCGGAGTCGGTGGCCTGGAAGCTCGTCCGGCAGGACGGCGACCCGGAGGACTTCGACGACTGCTGGAACCGGTTCCTGGACACCGTGGACCCGTCGCGGGTGCGCGCCCTGGTCCTCGGGGCGGGCGCCTACGGCAGCGAGCTGGACTCCGGCGACTGCTGCGACGAGGTGGTGGAGCGCCTCGCCGGGGCGGCGGACCGGCTGACCGGTCTTCGGGCCCTCTGTCTCGCCGACCTCGACTTCGAGGAGTGCGAGCTCTCCTGGATCGTCCAGGGCGACGTCAGCCCGTTCCTGGCCGCCTACCCCGGGCTGGAGGAGCTCGCCGTACGCGGTTCGGGCGGTGGCTTCGGCGGCGGTCCTGGGCTGGAGTTCACGCCGTTGCGCCATGAGAATCTGCGCGTCCTGCGCTTCGAGAACGGCGGGCTGCCCGTCGAGGTGGTGCACGGGCTCGCCGCCTCGGAGCTGCCCGCGCTGGAGCACCTGGACCTGTGGCTGGGCGCGGAGTGGTACGGCCGTACCACCACTGTGGCCGACCTCGCGCCGATCCTGGACGGCTCCCGCCTGCCCGCCCTGCGCCGGCTGGGCCTGCAGAACGGCGACAACCAGGACGAGGTGGCCGCCGCCGTCGCCGCCGCGCCCGTGGTGGCCCGGCTGACCGCTCTGCACCTGGGCCGGGGCACCCTGTCGGACACGGGCGCCAGGGCACTGCTGAGCGGTCAGCCGCTGGTGCATCTCCAGGAACTGGACCTGCACCACCACTACCTTTCCGACGCGATGGCGGAGCGGATACGACAGGCTCTGGAACCCTACGGCGTCAAGGTGGACCTGTCGGGGCGGGAGGACGCGGACGGCCCGGACGACCGGTACGTGGCCGCGGGCGAGTGACCGTCCGCGGCCGGTGACCTCAGCCGACCTCGGCCAGCAGGTCACCGCCCTCCACCTGCTGGATGCGGTTGATGGCCAGCCTGCCGACCCGTCCGGCCTGCGGGGCGGTGATCGTCGCCTCCATCTTCATCGCCTCGATGGTGGCGATCGTCGCGCCGGCGTCCACCTCGTCGCCCTCGGCCACCACCAGCGTGACCACGCCCGCGAACGGCGCGGCGACATGGCCGGGGTTGGCGCGGTCGGCCTTCTCGGTCACCGGTACGTCGGAGGATGCCGCCTTGTCCCGGACCTGGATGGGCCGCAGCTGGCCGTTCAGGGAGGACATGACGGTGCGCAGGCCGCGCTCGTCGGCCTCGCCGACGGCCTGGAGCTCGATCAGCAGCCGGACGCCGGGCTCGAGGTCGACGGCGTACTCCTTGCTCGGGCGCAGACCGTAGAAGAAGTCCTTGCTGTCGAGCACGCTGGTGTCGCCGTAGGCCTGGCGGTGGGTTTCGAAGTCGCGGGTCGGGCCGGGGAAGAGCAGCCGGTTGAGCGTGCTGCGGCGGGTCTTCTCCAGGCCCTCGCGATCCTCGGTGGTCAGCTCCTGGACGGGCTTGGCGTCGGCGCGGCCCCGCAACGCCTTGCTGCGGAACGGCTCGGGCCAGCCGCCGGGCGGGGTGCCCAGTTCGCCGCGCAGGAAGCCGATGACGGAGTCGGGGATGTCGTACCGGTCGGGCGACGCCTCGAACTCCTTGGGGTCCACTCCGGCGCCGACCAGGTGCAGGGCGAGGTCGCCGACCACCTTGGAGGACGGGGTGACCTTGACCAGGTGACCGAGGATGCGGTCGGCGGCGGCGTACATCGCCTCGATGTCCTCGAAGCGGTCGCCGAGGCCGAGCGCGACGGCCTGGGTGCGCAGGTTGGAGAGCTGTCCGCCGGGGATCTCGTGGTGGTAGACGCGTCCGGTCGGGGAGGCGAGGCCCGCCTCGAAGGGGGCGTAGATCCTGCGGACGCCCTCCCAGTACGGCTCCAGGTCACCGACGGCCTGGAGGTCGAGGCCGGTGGGCCGCTCGGAGTGGTCGGTCGCGGCGACGATCGCCGACAGCGAGGGCTGCGAGGTCGTCCCCGCCATGGAGGCGACGGCGCCGTCGACGGCGTCCGCGCCGGCCTGGATCGCGGCCAGATAGGTGGCGAGCTGACCGCCCGCGGTGTCGTGGGTGTGCAGGTGCACCGGCAGGTCGAACTCGCGGCGCAGCGCGGACACCAGTTTCGCCGCGGCCGGCGCGCGCAGCAGGCCCGCCATGTCCTTGACGGCCAGGACGTGGGCGCCCGCCTCGACGATCTGCTCGGCCAGGCGAAGGTAGTAGTCGAGGGTGTAGAGGCGCTCGTTCGGGTCGGACAGGTCGGAGGTGTAGCAGAGGGCGACCTCGGCGACGGCCGTCCCCGTCTCCCGTACGGCGTCGATGGCGGGCCGCATCTGCCCGACGTCGTTGAGCGCGTCGAAGATGCGGAAGATGTCGATGCCGGTGGCGGCGGCCTCCTGCACGAAGGCGTCGGTCACCTCCGTCGGGTAGGGCGTGTAGCCGACCGTGTTGCGGCCGCGCAGCAGCATCTGCAGGCAGATGTTGGGGACGGCCTCGCGCAGGGCCGCCAGCCGCTCCCACGGGTCCTCGGCGAGGAAGCGCAGGGCGACGTCGTAGGTGGCGCCGCCCCAGCACTCCAGGGACAGCAGCTGGGGCAGGGTCCGGGCGACCAGCGGGGCCGGGGCGAGGAGGTCCTTGGTGCGGACCCGGGTGGCGAGCAGCGACTGGTGGGCGTCGCGGAAGGTGGTGTCGGTGACGCCGATGGTCGGCGACTCGCGCAGCCATCGTGCGAAACCCTCGGGACCGAGGTGGACGAGACGCTGGCGGGAACCGGCGGGCGGCTCGGTGTCCGGCAGCGGCGGCAGCTTGGTGGTCGGGTCGATCAGCGCGGGCCGCTCGCCGTGCGGCTTGTTCACCGTGACGTCGGCGAGGTAGGTCAGCAGCTTGGTGCCGCGGTCGGCCGAGGACCGTGCGGTGAGCAGGTGCGGGCGCTGTTCGATGAACGACGTCGTGACGCGTCCGCCCTGGAAGTCCGGGTCGTCCAGGACGGCCTGGAGGAAGGGGATGTTGGTGGACACGCCCCGGATGCGGAACTCGGCCACGGCACGCCGGGCGCGTCCGATCGCGGTCTGGAAGTCGCGGCCCCGGCAGGTCAGTTTGACCAGCATCGAGTCGAAGTGCGCGCTGATCTCCGTACCCGCGTGGGTGGTACCGCCGTCGAGGCGGATGCCGGACCCGCCCGGCGAGCGGTAGGCGCTGATGCGGCCGGTGTCGGGGCGGAAGCCGTTGGCGGGGTCCTCGGTGGTGATCCGGCACTGGAGCGCGGCGCCGTGCAGGGTGATCGTCTCCTGGGACAGACCGAGGTCGGCCAGGGTCTCGCCTGCGGCGATGCGCATCTGGGCCTGGACGAGGTCGACGTCGGTGACCTCCTCGGTCACCGTGTGCTCGACCTGGATGCGCGGGTTCATCTCGATGAAGACGTGGTTGCCCGCGGGGTCGAGGAGGAACTCGACGGTGCCGGCGTTGCGGTAGCCGATCTGCCGGGCGAAGCGGACCGCGTCGGCGCAGATGCGGTCGCGCAGCTCCGGGGCCAGGTTGGGCGCGGGGGCCAGCTCGATCACCTTCTGGTGACGCCGCTGGACCGAGCAGTCGCGTTCGAAGAGGTGGATGACGTTGCCCTCGCCGTCGGCGAGGATCTGCACCTCGATGTGGCGCGGGTCGACGACGGCCTTCTCCAGGAAGACGGTGGCGTCGCCGAAGGCGGACGCGGCTTCGCGGGAGGCCGCCTCGATGGACTCGCGCAGCACGGCCGGGTCCTCGACGCGGCGCATGCCTCGTCCGCCGCCGCCGGCGACGGCCTTCACGAACAGGGGGAAGCCGATGTCCTCGGCGGCCGCGACCAGTTCGTCGATGTCGTTGGAGGGCGCGGACGAGCCGAGCACGGGCACGCCCGCCGCGCGGGCCGCCGCCACCGCGCTCGCCTTGTTGCCGGTCAGTTCGAGGGTGCGCGCGTCGGGGCCGACGAACGTGATGCCCGCCTCCTCGCAGGCGCGCGCCAGTTCGGGGTTCTCGGAGAGGAACCCGTAGCCCGGGTAGACGGCGTCGGCGCCCGCCCGGCGCGCGGCGCCGACGATCTCCTCGACGGAGAGGTAGGCCCGCACCGGGTGCCCTTGCTCTCCGATCTCGTAGGCCTCGTCGGCCTTCTGCCGGTGGAGTGAGTTGCGGTCCTCGTGCGGGAAGACCGCGACCGTGCGCGCGCCCAGCTCATAGCCGGCGCGAAACGCACGGATCGCGATCTCACCACGGTTGGCGACCAGCACCTTGCGGAACATCGGGGACCCCTTCAGCCTGGCGGTGACGAGGACCATCGTGTCGGTGCGTGACCGGGTTGGCCATGTGAGTCGGGCCACTCGGCCCATGTCTCGCTCGATCGGACCGTGCCCGGCCGCGTGCGACGCCCGGTCAGGTCGCCGTCGCCGCAGCGGCGGCCCGTCCTGCCTGGCGCCCGGAGAACAGGCAGCCGCCGAGGAACGTGCCCTCGAGCGAGCGGTAGCCGTGGACTCCGCCGCCGCCGAAGCCGGCGACCTCTCCGGCCGCGTACAGACCGGGCACGGGGCTCCCGGCCGCGTTCAGGACCCGGCCGAGGAGGTCGGTCTGGAGACCGCCGAGGGTCTTGCGGGTGAGGACGTTGAGGCGTACGGCGATCAGCGGGCCGGCGCCGGAGTCGAGGATGCGGTGGATGGCGGCCGTGCGGCTGAGCGAGTCGCCGGTGTAGTTCAGGGCGTTGCGAATGCCCATGACCTGCACGTCCTTGGTGTACGCGTTGTCGATCTCCCGGTCCCGGGCCTCGATCTGCCGCTTCATGTCGGCGAGGTCGATGAGTGAGGTGCCGGTCAGCTTGTTCATGCCGGCGACGAGGTCGGTGAGCGTGGTGGCGACGACGAAGTCCTCGCCCTTGTTCTTGAACTTCTCGATCGGCTCCGGGGTCTGCCAGATCCGGGTCAGCAGCTGCCAGACGTTCTTGTTGGTGAGGTCGGGGTTCTGTTCGGAGCCGGAGAGCGCGAACTCCTTGGCGATGATCTTCTGGGTGGTGACGAACCAGGAGTAGTCGTAGCCCGAGTCGGTGATGGTCTTGAGGGTGTGCAGGGTGTCGTAGCCCGGGAGGTCGGGGGCGTTGAACCGCTTGCCCGTCGCGTCGAACCACATCGAGGAGGGGCCGGGGAGGATGCGGATGCCGTGGCCCGGCCAGATCGGGTCGTAGTTGCGCAGGCCCTCGGTGTAGTGCCACATGCGGTCCGGGTTGACGATGCGCCCGCCCGCCTTCTCGGTGATGCCCAGCATGCGGCCGTCGACGTGCGCGGGGACGCCCGTGACCATGAACTTCGGCGGGGTGCCCAGCCGGGCGGGCCAGTTCTGGCGGACCAGGTCGTGGTTGGCGCCGATGCCGCCGGAGGTGACGACGACGACCGGGGCGCGCAGCTCGAAGTCACCGACGACCGTGCGGGAGCTGGGCTTGCCGCGGGCCGCGCCGCTGGGCTCCAGGACTGCCCCGCGGACGCCGGTGACGACTCCGCCGGTGGTGACGATCTCGTCCACGCGGTGCCGGAACCTGAAGGTCACCTTGTTGTCGGCGACGGCGGCCCGCACCTTCTTCTCGAACGGCTCGACGACCGCCGGTCCGGTGCCCCAGGTGACGTGGAAGCGGGGCACCGAGTTGCCGTGTCCGGTCGCGAGACCACCGCCGCGTTCCGCCCAGCCGACGATCGGGAACCACTGCACGCCGAGTCCGGAGAGCCAGGACCGCTTCTCGCCGGACGCGAACTCGACGTACGCCTTGGCCCACTGGTACGCCCAGTGGTCCTGGCCCTTGGGGTCGTCGACGCCCCGGTCGAAGCCGGCCGTGCCCTGCCAGTCCTGCCACGCCAGGTCGTAGGTGTCCTTGACGCCCATCAGGCGCTGTTCGTCGGAGTTGACGAAGAACAGTCCGCCGAAGGACCAGAACGCCTGGCCGCCGATGCTCGCCTCGGGCTCCTGGTCGAGGAGGAGCACCTTGCGTCCGGCCGCGGCGAGTTCGGCGGTGGCGACGAGTCCGGCGAGGCCGTGGCCGACGACGATCGCGTCGGCGTCCTGCGTGGCGCCGTACGCGGGGAAGGCCTGCGCGGCGAGGGTCGCGCCCGCGAGGACTCCGCCCGCCGCGGTCAGGGCGTGGCGGCGGGTGATTCCATCGGCTTCGGGGGTGTCCATGAGCGGCCCTCCTGGAGGCTTCGCGGGGGCGGTACCCGGACCGTGCTCGGGAAAGGCCTGGCCGGTCCATGGGTGGCGGGACGAAGGGGTGTTCCCGCGACAACAGCGCTGTTACCGTCGGTAGCCCAACAGGAAACCAGGTCGTCACACGGCTCCGGTAGTGCGCGGGCGTCAACGTGGGCGTCGCTCGCTTGTGGCTCGGCGACAGCGCCCGGGCGGAAGGGGGACCATGGCCGTCGTCCACGGCCCGGAGGCCGTCACCAGGGTCCTGCGGGGCATGGCCGCCGACGCGGAGGTGTGCGTCGAGCTCGCGCAGGCCGCGCGCAGCCGCTCCCCCGGACTGGGCCGGCTGACCGAGGAGGCGACCCGGTCGCATGTGACGGCGATGCTCCGCGCGGCCGACCCCTGGTTCACCGCGCCGGAACGGACCGGGTCGGTCGACGAACAGGATTTCTCGGCCGCCCTGCTGCTGGGCGCCGACCGTGCCGTGCAGGACGTGCCGATGACGGTCGTCCTGCGGGGCGTGCAGGCGGCACTGGCGCGGGCGGCGGAGATCGTAGTGGACCGCTGCCGTTCGGCCGGCGTCTCGGACCGGGCCCTGCTGTCGGTCGTGCTGCGCCTCCAGGAGTACGGCGCGGCGATGGAACGGCAGGTGATCCATGGCTATCGCGCCGCCGAGCACGAGTCGCCCCGCGCCCTGGGCGCCGTCCGCACCCGGCTGCTGCACCAGGCCCTGCTCGGCGAAGTCCCGCCGCGCGAGGCGGAGTTGGCGCGCGCCGGAGTACGGGCGGACGCCGCCGGGCACTACCACTGCCTGGTCGCCGCGCCCGCACCCGCGCGGGCGGTGCGGTCGCCGCACGCGGTGACCGTGCCGCTCGACGGGCGCACGGTGGGCCTGTGTCCACGGCCGCCAGAGGCCGGCGAGCTGGGTCCGGAGGCGTTCGTCGTGGTCGCGCCCGCCGCTCCCCTGCCGGAGCTGCCCGCGCTGTACCGGCTGTGCGTGCGCGCCGTGGATATCGGCCGGCAGCACGGCCTGCACGGGCTGTACGACGTCACCGACTTCGCCGCCAGGATCGCCCTGGCCGAACAGCCCTCCCTGGGAGCGCTGTTGAGCCGTCGGCTGCTCGGCTCCCTCGATCCGGCGGACGCCTTCCACCGCCAGCTCGCCCGCACCGCACTGGCGTTCCTGGACAACGGACGCCGGCTCGACCAGACCGCCGCCGCGCTGTTCACCCACCCCAACACCGTCCGGTACCGGCTCGGCCGGCTCCGGCAGATCACCTCCTCCTCCCTCGCGGACGGCGACGGCCCGCCCGCCACCCTGCACTGGTGGTGGGCCCTCACCGCATGGCTGGAGTCGTCAACCCGGCCCTGAGCAGAAGGCCTTGCACGCCGCCCGCCATGTTCGACCTGTCGGACATTGTTCGAGAACTATTGACGCGGCCATGTACACCGTTTGACACTCTCGCAACATCACGTCACACGGTTGAAACGGCGGTTGCCCCATGACCCACAGACATCGACTGCGCGACCGTGCGAGACGCGGGGCGGGACAACTGGCCGCACTGACCGCCGCGTCCCTGCTCGTCGGCCTTGTCGGGGCGGCAACTCCCGTTCAGGCGGACGAGCTTGCCGACGTCACCGACGGTCTGGCCCTCTGGTACAAGCTCGACGCCACGTCCGGCAGCACGGCGGTCGACGCCTCCGGCCACGGCCGCGACGGCACGGTGGCCGGCACCGCCGGCTGGTCGTCCACCGGCCAGGGCCTCGCCTTCAACGGTTCCGACACCTACATCAAGGTGCCGAACGACGTGATGAAGGGCCTGGACGCGATCAGCGTCGCCATGGACGTGCGGCTCGACGCCGGCCAGTCGACGCCGTACTTCCTCTACGGCTTCGGCAACTCCAGCGGCGGCAACGGCAACGGCTACCTGTTCACCACCGGCAATTCCCTGCGCACCTCGATCGCCACCGGCAACTGGTCGACGGAACAGACCACCAAGCCCGCCGACTCCCACAACCTCACCCGCTCGGTGTGGAAGCACCTCACCTACACGCAGTCCGGCACCACCGGTGTGCTGTACGAGGACGGCGTCGAGGTCGCCCGCAACACGTCGGTCACCATCACCCCCGGCGCCATCGGCTCCGGCATCACCACCGCCAACTACATCGGCAAGTCGGTGTACTCCGGCGACAAGCTCTTCAAGGGCGACATCCGCGACTTCCGCGTGTACGACCACGCGCTGGCCGCCTCCGACGTGGAGCAGCTCGCCCTCCCCGTGGCCACGCAGGGCGTCGCCGAGGACAGGGCGGCCCTGGACCTCGGTGACACCGGCGCCGTCACCGCCGACCTGAACCTGCCGAAGACCGGCACGGCCGGCGGTGCCTCGATCAGCTGGGCCAGCGACAACACCTCCGTGGTGTCGGACGCGGGCAGGGTGACCCGCCCCACCGCGGGTGAGCCGGACGGCCACGCCACCCTCACGGCGACCCTCAGGAAGGGGACGGTCACGGCCACCAAGGCCTTCGACGTCACGGTCCTCGCCGCCTTCGACGACGCGACCGCCGCCCGCCAGGCCGCCGACGCCCTCGCGGTCCACAACCTCGACGACGCACGCGGCAACCTCAGCCTGCCGGCGACGGGTTCCTACGGCACCGCCGTCACCTGGGCCTCCGAGCGGGCGGACGTGGTCTCGGCCGACGGTGTGGTCCACCGTCCCGCGCACGGCACCGGGGCCGCCACCGTCGACCTGACCGCGACCGTCACCAAGGGCGCGGCGAAGGCGACCCGCGTGTTCACCGCGAAGGTCCCCGAACTCCCCGTGAAGGAAGCCCTCAAGGGCTACATGTTCAGCTACTTCACCGGTGAGGGCACGTCCGACGGCGAGCAGCTCTACGCGGCCCTCAGCAAGGGAAACGACCCGCTGAAGTGGCGGGAGCTGAACGACGCGAAGCCCGTCCTGACCTCCACCCTCGGCGAGAAGGGCCTGCGCGACCCGTTCATCATCCGCTCCCCCGAGGGCGACAAGTTCTACCAGATCGCCACCGACCTCAGGATCTACGGCAACGGCGACTGGGACGCCGCCCAGCGCACCGGCAGCAAGTCCGTCATGGTCTGGGAGTCCACCGACCTCGTCCACTGGACGGACCAGCGCCTGGTGCAGGTCTCCCCCGACAGCGCCGGCAACACCTGGGCGCCGGAGGCCTACTACGACAGCGACCTCGGCGAGTACGTGGTCTTCTGGGCGTCGAAGCTGTACGACAACGCCTCGCACTCCGGTGGCACCTACAACCGGATGATGTACGCCACGACCCGCGACTTCTACACGTTCAGCGAGCCCAAGGTCTGGATCGACCGCGGCTACTCGGTCATCGACTCCACGGTCATCCAGCACGACGGCACGTACTTCCGGCTGTCGAAGGACGAGCGCAACAACACCTCCTCCACCCCCAACAGCAAGTTCATCTTCGAGGAGAAGAGCGACTCGCTGCTGAACCTCTCCTGGGACCCGGTCGCCGAGGGCATCGGCAAGGGCGCGATGAACGCGGCCGAGGGGCCGCTGGTGTTCAAGTCCAACACCGAGGAGAAGTGGTACGCCTTCCTGGACGAGTTCGGCGGCCGCGGCTACCTCCCGTTCGAGACGACGGACCTCGCCTCCGGCGTCTGGACCCCGTCCACCGGCTACGACCTGCCGGCCAAGCCCCGCCACGGCACCGTCCTGCCGGTCACCCAGGCCGAGTACGACCGGCTGCTGCGCGCCTACCAGCCGGACCAGCTGGTCGAGAGCGTCGAGGACATCGCGGTGAAGACCCGCGTCGGTGACGCCCCGGTCCTTCCCGCCACAGTGATCGCCGCCTACGCCGACGGCGTCCGCCGCCCGGTGGCGGTCACCTGGGACGCCGTCCCGGCCTCGGCCTACGCCCAGGCCGGCACCTTCGCCGTGACGGGCAGCCTCCCCGGCGGCGCCGCACTCCCGGTCCGCGCCGAGGTCACGGTCTCGACGGAGGGCCCGGACGTGCCCGCCGACCTGCTGCTGCACTACGGCTTCGACGAGACGTCCGGCAACATCGCCGTCGACTCCAGCGGCCATGGCAACCACGGCACCTACGTCCGTACCCCCGAGTTCGGGACCGGCGTGGACGGCGGCTCGTTCAAGATGTCCGGCGACTCCGCCACCTCCCCCTACGTCAAGATCCCGAACGGCGTGCTGAAGGGCGCCGACAGCGTCACCGTGTCCACATACGCCAAGTGGAAGGGCGGCTCCGCCTTCCAGTGGCTGTTCGGGCTCGGGCCCGACAGCGACAAGTACCTCTTCGCCACCCCGTCCAACGGCGGCTCGAGCCTGTACTCGGCCATCACGAAGGCGAGTTGGTCGGCGGAGTCGAAGCTCACGGCCGGCTCGCAGCTGACGCCCGGCGAATGGCGGCACGTCACGGTCACCCTCGACGGCTCGACCGGCACGCTGGTCCTCTACGTCGACGGCGTCGAGGCGGCCCGGGCCACCGGCGTCACCACCAAGCCCTCCGAGCTGTACGACGCCACCAAGGACTACAGCGGCTACATCGGCAGGTCGCTGTACTCGGCCGACCCCTACTTCGGCGGCGAGGTCGACGACTTCCGCGTCTACGGCCGGGCCCTGTCGGCCGCGGAGGTCATGGAGCTCAGCGGCAACACCGCGGGCATCGCCAGGGCGACGCACCCCGCGCTGAAGGTCGACGCCCTCCTGGACAACGCGAGCGGCAAGATCACGCTGCCGCTGAAGGAGGGCACCGACCTCACCTCGCTGGCACCGGAGTTCACCCTCGCCCACGGCGCGGCGATCAGCCCCGTCTCCGGCAGCGTGCACGACTTCAGCAAGCCGGTGACGTACGAGGTGACCGGCTCCGACGGCACCAGGCGCACCTGGACCGTCGCCGCACTGATCATGAAGAGCCCGGTGCTGCCGGGTCTCAACGCCGACCCGAACATCGTGCGCTTCGGCGACACCTTCTACATGTACCCGACGACCGACGGCTTCGACGGCTGGAGCGGTACGCGGTTCAAGGCGTACTCGTCGACCGACCTGGTGCACTGGACCGACCACGGCGTCATCCTCGACCTGGGCCCGGACGTGAGCTGGGCGGACAGCAGGGCGTGGGCGCCGACGATCGCCGAGAAGGACGGGAAGTACTACTTCTACTTCTGCGCCGACGCCAGCATCGGTGTCGCCGTCTCCGACTCGCCCACCGGCCCGTTCAAGGACGTCCTGGACAAGCCGCTGCTCAAGGCGGGCCAGTACAGCGGCCAGATGATCGACCCGGCGGTCTTCACGGACGACGACGGCCAGTCGTACCTCTACTGGGGCAACGGCCACGCCTACGTCGTCCCGCTCGGCGACGACATGGTCTCCTTCGACGCCTCGAAGGTCACCGACATCACCCCGAGCGGCTACAACGAGGGCAGCTTCGTCGTGAAGCGCCAGGGCACCTACTACTTCATGTGGTCGGAGAACGACACCCGGGACGAGAACTACCGGGTCGCCTACGCCACCGGTCCCTCGCCCACCGGCCCGTGGACCAAGCGGGGCGTGATCCTGGAGAAGGACCTCTCCCTCGGTATCAAGGGCACCGGGCACCACTCGGTCGTCCAGGTGCCGGGCACGGACGACTGGTACATCGCCTACCACCGTTTCGCCCTCCCGGGCGGTGACGGCACCCACCGCGAAACCACCGTCGACAAGCTGGAGTTCGACGCCGACGGCCTGATCAAGAAGGTCGTGCCCACCCTCACGAGCATCGACCCGGTCACCGTCGTCCACGCCGGTCCGGACGCCGAGGGCGTCGAAGGCGCCCCGATCGCCCTGAACGGCACGCTCTCCGGGGCGGGCGGTGCGCGGTGGACCCTCGAGAGGGGCGCTCCCTGCACGGTCGCGGACCCGGCCGCCGCCCGGACCACGGTGACCTGCACCGACAACGGCACCTACACCTTCACCCTGACCGGCGGCCGCAGCACCGACACGGCCGTAGTGACGGTGACGAACGCGGCCCCGGCCATCACCTCCGCCACCGGCCCGTCAGGACCGGTGCCGACCGGCCGCCGTACGTCGGTCACCGCCCGGTTCACCGACCCGGGCGCCGGGGACGGCCACACCTGCGTCGTCGACTGGAAGGACGGCGGCAAGCCGGCCGCCGGCACGGTCACCGCGTCCGGCTGCCGTGCCGAGCACACCTACACCTCGACGGGCATCCGCCGTCCGGTGATCACCGTCACCGACGACGACGGCGCCTCGGCCGCCACGACGCTCCCCGAGCTGATCGTGTACGACCGCGGCGCGGGACCGGTGGTCGGAGCGGGCACCTTCAGTGCCCCGGTCGGACCGAAGCTGACCGGCCGGGCGTCCTTCTCGGTCGCGGCCGGCTATCTGCCCAGTGGCACCGCCCCGGCCGGAGAGGTGTCCTTCGACTTCAGGCCGGCCCGGCTGAAGCTGCGCTCCACCGGCTTCGACTGGCTCGTCGTCTCCGGCTCCACGGCCGTCCTCCAGGGTTCGGGCACGGTCAACGGCAAGAGCGGCTACGCCTTCCGCGTCACGACGACGGACAGCCCGGACACCTTCCTCATCAAGGTCTGGAAGAAGTCCGGCGGGAAGGTGATCTACAGCAGTGGTGCCCCGGCGAAGGTCAGCGGTGTCATCACGGTCGGCCACCGGCGCCGGTAGCGCAGCTGCCTGGCCCTCGATCGGGCCGGGCGGTTAAGGTCATGGGCCCCCTGCCCGAGGCAGGGGGCCCGATCGTTTCCTGGGGGGACACGACGCATGCCCACACCCGAGCAGATCTGGCAGGACGCCGATCTCGCCACCCGGCGCCTGGCCGGAGTCGCCCTCAACCCCTCGGCTCCGCAGGACGTCCTGCTGCACCTGCTGGCTAAGGCGCCGCTCGCCGTACGGATGGTGCTGTGCCGGGACCGGGTGCTGCCCGAGGCGGTCGTCGACGCAGTCGTCGACCATCCCGACCATCGCACCCGTAGCTTCTTCGCCCGCAATCCCCACGTCGACCCGGCCCAGCGGGTGCGGCTGGCGGACGATCCGCACTGGTTCGTTCGCGCCCATCTCGCCGAGGCCCCCCGGGTGACTGCCCCCGCCGAGCCGCGGCCGCTGCCCGACGACGCCGTCGTCCGCATGATGAACACCTACGATCCGGAGCACCTGGGCGGCACCTTCTACCGGCAGTTCTCCCTCACGCTGCGCCGCTCCATGGCAACGCATCCGGACGCGAAGGTCCGCGCCTGGGGAGTCGGCATGTGGGGATGGCAGGACGCGAAGACGCGGGCCGCGCTGCTGGCCGATCCCGACGACGAGGTGCGCAGGAGGGCGCAGGCCCTGCTGCGCCACGAGGATCCGGTGTGGGTGGAGAGCGTGCTGCCCGAGCAGTCCTGCCACGCCCGTACCGGCATCCTGCTCCATGACGCTCTCAGCCGGGCCGTCGTGGACAGCGTCCTCAGCGCTCCGGCCGGCCCCGAGGACCGGCGGATGATCGCGTCCAACCCCAGCCTGCCTCCCGACGTCGTGGTCCTGCTGGCAGCCGATCCGGACCCGGAGGTCCGGTGGAGCATCTCGCGCCGCGCGGACCTCGGTCCCGTCGAGCGCCGCGCGCTGGTCGCTGATCCCGAACCCGGCGTACGCCGGATGGTCGCCCGCCACCGCGACCTCGACCCCGACGAGCGTCGTCTCCTCGCGGCCGATCCCGACCCGAAGGTGCGGCTGTCCGTGTCCGTCCACCCCGCGTGGACCGAGGAGGAACGGGCCGCGATCGACTACGAGGTCCCCCTCGACGAGCCGTTCTGCTTCTACCCCGAGCGGCTGTTCCCCCGGGGCCCCGAAGCCGTCCGCCGGGACGCGCTCTCCGGTCACCCGATGCTGCGCCGGGAAGCGGCGAGGGAGCCCACCCTGCCGCCGGACCTCGTGGCCCGGCTGGCCGCCGACGACGACCTCGGCGTCCGCGTCCTGCTGGCCCAGAACCATCCGGACGCCCCGGCGGCCCTCCTGCTGCGCGGCTTCCTCGAGTACACCGGCCCCGAGCGCGCCCACCTCGTCACCCGGCCCAACTTCCCGACGCACGGGCTGGCCGCCCACGCCGACGACGAGGATCCCGCCGTCCGGGCCCTGGCCGCCCGCGACCCGGGGACCCCGTCGGCCACCGTGGCACGGCTCACCCGGGACCCCGAAGCCGCCGTCCGGGCGGCCTTCGCCCGCCACCCGAACCTGCCGCCCCCGCTGCTGGCGGAGCTCCTCGACGCCGAGGAGCTGGCCCACCACGCCGCCGCCAACCCGGCGCTGACCGAGAGCGCACTGCGCGCCCTGGCGGCGGCTCTGCCCCTCAGCTGACGGCCAACAGCGTCTCCAGGGCCCGGGCGGTCTGCGGATACCGGGAGAGCAGGGCCGCTCCGGACGACCGGGCGCCGGCACTCTCCCACGTCCCGTCGCAGCCCAGCAGTTCCGCCAGCGCGTCGCAGGTCGCGGGGTGCGCGACCAGAAGCGGCAGAGCGCCCGCCGCGCTCGCCGCCGACTCCACCGGCACGCGCTGCGGTTCCCGCGGCAGCCGCCACGGCGGTACCCAGGCGTCCAGCTCGGCGAGCCGGGCGGGGAAGACCCGGCCGGCCTCCCGGATCAGCAGCGGGGCCAGCTCGGTACCGCCGGCCCGCAGGGTGGTGATGAGGGTCGGCAGCCAGGGGAGCAGCACCGCGTCCGGAAGCAGGGCGAACGCGTTCGACACGGCCTCGACGACGAAGTCGGCCAGGCCCGGGACCGGTTCCAGGGCGTGCACGAACCCGCTGAGGTAACGCGGGTAGGCCGGCAGCACCAACGGGTTGCCGAGCAGCTCGGCGCAGCGCGCCCGCAGGACCGGCCTCGGCAGGGTTCCCAGGTGGGTCTGCGCCGCCCAGAGCAGTGCGGTGCGTGCGGGCTCGGCCGGATGGGACTGGGCGAGGGCGAGCTCGAGCTGGGTGCGGTCACAGCCCAGGGACAGGGCCAGGCCCTCCATGCCGAACAGGAACCCCAGCATCGCCGCGACCTGGCGGACCGTCGCGTCGTCGTCGGTGAACGCCGTCGGCAGCAGGGTGCAGTAGTGCGCGTAGCCGGTCTTGACGAAGGACTCGATCCAGGGCGGGAGCACCGGTTCGCAGGTGCGGTAATGGGCCAGCAGACGGCGGATCCGGCGCAGTACCTCCGGAGCGCCGTCGACGCTGCGTTCACTCGCCAGGACCTCCAGGGCCCTGGTGCCGAGCTCGTCGGCGAGACGGCGGCTGCGCAGGTAGAGCATGGCGTCCTCGACAGCCTCCAGGACCTGGGCGGCCGTGGCCTGCGGGGCGTACGCGACGCGCCGCAGCCGCTGTTCGAGCACCTGCTCGATGCTGACACCCTCGTAGCCCAGTTCGATGAGGGCGCGCTCGTGGGTGCCCAACGCCAGATCCCAGGACTCCTGGATGGGGCGCTCGCCGAGGCGGCGTTCACCCATGATGGGCCGGGCCGCACCCCGGGGCAGCAGCCGGCGCAGCATCCACAGCAGGTCGGAGCAGTGCCCGAGTTCCGGTCGCGAGGCGATGTCCAGCAACGCGCGCTGCACTCCGCGCTGCTGGAGCCTCAGCTCCAGCGGTGCCAGCCGGTCGTGCACGTCACGGGCCAGCGGCGGCAGCGCGTCGTAACCGACCCGGCCGACGCGGTCGCCGCCCATCATGATCTCGACCAGCCGGCCCACGTCCCGCCGGCCCGGTACGGCGTCCTTCTCGATGCAGGTGACGGCCGCGTCCTGGAAGTCGTACGGCGTCGGCTTGGCGCGGTCGCGCATACCGGCCAGCAGGATCGACGTCTCGAAGACGGCGATGGCGTCGGCGGTGGAGGCGAGGTAGCCGTTGCGTCGCGCGGCGCGCACGATCTCCACGGACCAGCCGAGCAGTTCGGCCTCGTCGAGGGCGTCGAGGGCGGGCGGCCGCCGGAGAAAGCCGGTGAGCCGGTCGGCGGGCGGGGCGGGGGGCGCGGAAGCCGTCGTGGCGAGGGCCTTCCTCGGCTTCGCGCTCTTCGCGCCCGCCTGGCCCTCCAGGCGGAACGGACGGACTCCGGTACGCCTCACGTTCTTCGCCCATTCCGTCGCGGCGATGGACACGGACCCGGCGGCGAGCCCGAACTGCGCCTCGATCGCGCCGTGACTGGACGGGATCAGACCGTGGCGCCACCTGGTGCCGCTCGGCGGGCTGATGGTGAAGGTGTCGCTGCCGTGGACACCGAACTCCGCGACGCGGCTGGCCGCGTGGAAGGCGCCGCAGACGTAGAGGCAGTCGGCGGGGTCGGTGGCGGTGGCGGCGAGGTGCTCGCGCATCCGGGTCCACATGTACCGCTCGCGGTCCTCGTCGACCCGTACCCTGCCGGGGTCGCCGGGGGCGAGGCGCCTGAAGAGACTGCCGATGAGCAGCATCACCTGGCGGTAGGTGTCGTGGTCGCTGTCGCCGAGGGGCAGTTCGACGTACTGGTGCCACCATTCCGACCAGTGCCGCACCCGGCCGTGGCGGAGCAGGTGCTCCTCCAGTTCGGCGAAGCGGGGGCGCAGGTCGCCGATCTCCACCCCGACGGCGTCGCCGTGCAGGGCGGTCTGCTCCGTCGCTTCGGGCGCGTCGGGGTCGCCGTCGCCCTCACTGTCGGCTTCGCCGTCGGGTCCGGTCTCCCACTGGAAGACGTGGTCCGAGGAGCGGTCGACGAGAACGAGTTCGACGCCCGGGGTGTCGAGCGCGTAGGCGATGGCCTGGTACTCGGCGGAGGCCTCGGTGACCGGGGCGACCACCGAGAGCGGTGCCCAGTCGGCGGGAAAGCCGTCGATCTCGCTCGCGAAGGACTGCACGGCCACCGGCAGACGGCAGTTGCGCAGCTCGGTGAGCAGGGGCGCCATGTCCTCGCACAGCTCGAGGTAGACCGTCTTCGGCTGCTTCTCGCGCAGCCGGCGTGCCATGGCGATGGCCGAGGCCGGTGAGTGGTGGCAGACCGGGAAGATCTCCAGGGGTTCACTCACCGCGCGTTCGACGTCGTCGACGATGCCCCGCAGGATGCCCTCCAGGGCTCCGGGTCCGTCGGCGAACGTGGCGGCGGCGTCCTGGAGCTGGGAGCGCAGCGCGGTGAAGGTGCCCTCGGGGCCCCCGGTCACGACAGGGTCGCGATCGCGTCGCGGCCGCCCTCGAGGAACTCCGGCCAGGAGCCCCCTTCCTCCTTGCCGCGCGGCTCGACGACGCCGTGCAGGTACTTGTTGAGGATGGCGAGGTCCTCCGGTGCGCGCCGGGCCAGGGAACCGACGAGCGAGGAGGCGAGGGTGCGGGCGGTCAGGACGCGTTCGCCGAAGAAGTTGCTGTGCAGGACGGCGTCCTCCAGAACGCCGATCTGCTCGGCCGTGGACAGGGCGGACTCCAGCTTCTCGTCGTCACTGCCGGCGGCGGCAGAGGAGGCCCGCAGGTCGGCGAAGCTCCGCAGCAGCACGTCCAGCAGCGTCGGCGGGACGTCCAGTTCGATCCGGTGGCGGCGCAGCAGTTCCTCGGTGCGGAACCGGACGATCTCCGCCTCGCTCTTCTTGTTCGTCACCACCGGGATGCGCACGAAGTTGAAGCGCCGCTTGAGAGCCGAGGAGAGGTCGTTGACGCCCCGGTCGCGGCTGTTGGCGGTGGCGATGACCGAGAAGCCGGGCTTGGCGAACACGATGTTGTCGCTGTCCTGGTCGCTGCCCAGTTCCGGGACCGAGATGTACTTCTCGGAGAGGATCGAGATCAGCGCGTCCTGGACGTCGCTGGTGGAGCGGGTGAGTTCCTCGAAACGGCCGATCGCGCCGGTCTCCATCGCGGTCATGATCGGCGAGGGGATCATCGACTCGCGCGACTGGCCCTTGGCGATGACCATCGACACGTTCCACGAGTACTTGATGTGGTCCTCGGTGGTGCCCGCCGTGCCCTGCACGACCAGCGTGGAGTTGCGGGAGATCGCGGCGGACAGCAACTCGGCCAGCCAGCTCTTGCCGGTGCCGGGGTCGCCGATGAGGAGCAGGCCGCGGTCGGAGGCAAGGGTGACGATGGAGCGCTCGACGAAGCTGCGGTCGCCGAACCATTTCGGGGCGATCTCCCGGTCGAGGCCGTCGGCGCGCTCGGAGCCCAGGACGAACAGGCGCACCATCTTCGGGGACAGCCGCCAGGAGAACGGCTTGGGGCTGTCGTCGATCGACTCCAGCCAGTCGAGTTCCTCGGAGTACTTGAGTTCGGCGGGGGCGCGCAGCAGGTCGGTCATCCGAGGGCCTTTCCAGGAAGCGAAGGGAGTCAGGAAAGCGGGAAGCGGGGAAGCGGGGAAAGCGGGTGAGGTCGGGAAAGCGGGCGGGTCGGGAAAGCGGGTGGGGTCAGGTGAGGAATGTCTTGAGTTCGTGGACGAGCTTGTTGATGTGACCGGAGATCACCGGTGTGCCGAGGGCCTTGAACCGCTCCCGGAACCAGGGGTTGACCTCCTGCCGCCCGGAGCTGGTCACCGAGCCGACGGGGATGAACCTCACGCCGGAGCGATGGACCTCCTCGATTCCCTCGAACAACGGCTGGGACCGGTCGAACTCGTAGAAGTCCGAGATCCACACCAACGCGGTGTTCCTGGGCTCGGCGATCTTCGGCCGGGCCATGGCCATCGCGACCGGACCGTCGTTCCCGCCCCCCAGCTTGGTCCGCAGCAGCACCTCGAACGGCTCGTTCACCCAGGGCGTCAGGTCGATGGCACGGGTGTCGTACGCGATCAGGTGCACGTCCACCTTGGGCAGCCCGGCGAAGATCGACGCCAGGATCGTGCAGTTGACCATCGAGTCGACCATCGAGCCCGACTGGTCCACCACCACGATGAGCCGCTGCGGTGTCGTCCTGCGGGCGGTGTGGCGGTAGTAGAGACGGTCGACGTAGAGGCGTTCCTCTTCGGGGCTGTAGTTGGTGAGGTTCTTCCAGATCGTGCGGTCGAGGTCGAGGTTGCGGAACACGCGTTTGGGTGGGACCGAGCGGTCGAGCTCGCCGACCGTGGCCTTCTCCACCTGGGTGCGCAGCACTTGGGCGACCTCGTCGACGAAACGGCGGATCAGCGCCTTGGCGTTGGCGAGAGCGACCCCGGAGAGGTTGTTCTTGTCCCGTAGCAGCTGCTCGATCAGCGACATGCTCGGGGTGAGCCGCGCGGCGAGTTCGGGGTCGGCGAGCACTTCTCGCAGGTGCATGCGCCGAACGAGGTCCGCCTCGATGGCGCCGAGTTCCGGGCCGAGCGCGGGGACGAGCCCGCCGTCGGGCGCTGTACCGCGACCGCCCCGCAGCTCCCCCGGCCGGCAGCCGAGCGCGCGCTCCAGCCAGCCGGCGTCGCTCTGCCAGCGGGACAGCTGTCCGGCGCCGACGGCTCCGGAGCCGGTGGAGAAGACGTTCAGCAGCACCTTGGACACGAGTGCCGCGCGCCGCACCTCCGCCGCACGACCAGGCGCGTCGGGGTCAGCCGCATCCTCACTTCCGGTGTCGCTGCCTGCCTCGGCACGGGTACCGGTGGTGGTGCCGGTGCCTGCCTCGGCAAGGGTATCGGTGCCGGTGTCAGTACCGGAGTCGGAGTCGGGGAGCATCAACGCGTCGAACTCCGACTCCAGTTCCGGGTGGCGCTGGACGATCGAGTCGACGGAGGTCTGCGGGTCCAGCAGCGCGGGCGGCAGGCCGATGTCCTCGACCACGGCGAGGCTCGCCGACTCCAGTCCGGGCTGCTCCTCGGGGTCGAAGAGGCGGGCCAGCAGCCGCCAGTAGAGAACCTGGCGGCGGTTGTCGTCGGGAACGGTTTCCGGCATGGGGTCGTTCACTTCCGCAACAGCCTTCCCGCTCGTTCGCGCAGGACGGTCACGGCGTCGGTGGCGGCCTTCTCGGCCCGGGCGCCGGCCTTGTCGGTGGTGCCGCCGGCCCACGCGCCCGCGTGCAGGGCGACGGCCTTCCTGCGCACCGTGGTCTCGACGGCGAGCGGCTGGAGAAGGAAGCCGCCGCCGTCCCAGCGGAGCAGGCCGATACAGGCACCGGAAGCCGCGACGGCCTCGGGCGTCAGCGGGCTCGCGGTGGGGATGCGGTCGGTGTCGACGCGGAAAGTGTGACCGGCGACGGCGAAGGTGAGGGTGTCCCCGTCCTGCTCACTGCGATAGCCCTCCAGGAACACCGGCTCGGCGATTCGCACGGGGTGGCGGTCCAGGGGCGCGGTGGGCAGGGTGGTGGCGGTCGGCAGGACGACCCGCGCGGTGGCGAGGGCGTCGGCGGCGTCACCCGTACGGGCCCGGGCGCCGTCCCAGAGCAGGTCGCCCTCGTCGGTGAGGGGCATGGCGTCGAGGTCCATCGCCCGGCCTTCGCCGAGGGCGGTGAGCAGCGACAGGTGCGGCCGCAGCAGCTGCCAGACGCCCGCCGCGACGACGGTGTCCGGCTTGGGCACCGAGACGCTCGCGCGGACCAGGCGGGGCGCGCTGCCGTCGGCGGGTTCGAACACCGCGTGCACCTGGGCCTGCGCGGCGGTGGCGTGCTCGTGCAGGTCGACGCCGAGCGGCAGCAGACGGCCGGTGGCGGCCTCGACCGCGGGCCGGCCGGCGGCGCCGGGCCGGGTCAGCAGCAGGGCCCGGGACCACAGGTCGCCCCAGCGGCGCGCCGGGATCCGTTCCAGGGTCGCGCCGGGGCAGGAGGCGGCGAGTTCCGCGGCGAATCCGTCGAGCAGGGTGGCGAGGCGGCGCAGCTCGGGGTCGGGCAGCATCGCGGAGACGATGGGCGCGGCACCGCCGGCCAGTTCGTGGTCGATGCCCCGCCAGCCGGCCCGCGCGAGGTCCGACAGCCAGGTACGGGCGGCCGCGAGCAGGTTCACCGCCGGTCGCTCGGCGGGCGCGGCGGCCGCCCGCTCCTCACGTGTGCGGCCGGTCACCTCGTCGGTGCCGGCCGTGAGCGCGTCGTGCACGGCACCCAGCAGGGCGGTCCGGGCGGCGGCGAGGGCGACGAAGTGGTCCTCGCTCGCGGCTCCGGCCGCGGCCTTCCCTGCGGCCTCGGCGACCGGGGCGGCCAGCGGACTGCCGGCGACGGCGGCGGCGAGTCCGTTGAGATCGTCCATGCTTTCGGGCCGGGGCCGCAGCAGGCCCGTCACCAGGGTCCGGTCGAAGGCGTCGACCGCCGTCAGTGCCTCGTCCAGCCCCTCCACGGGGGCGGTGAGCAGACCGGCCCGCTCGCCCGCGCTCGGATCGTGCCCGCTGTGGGGCGGCTCCGGGTCGGCGGCCGCCCGGGTCGGTGGGAACCACTGGAGTTCCGGGAGCGGGGCGGTGACCGGGGGCAGCTCCAGGTAGGCCAGGTGGCGCAGGAAGCGGCTGAAGACGGGTGCGGCGACCGCCTTGCCGTCGGCCTGGGGCGGGTGGGTGCCGGTCATCGCGGTGGTGAGGGCGGCGGCGTCCGCCTCCGCGTCCGTGGGCTCGACGCGCAGGTAGCGGGCGACGCGATCGGCGCCGTACTGGAGCACGGCCTCGGTGATCAGCGCGCGGATGTGGTTGCAGAACGAGCCCCGGGCGCCGCCGCAGGGACGGTTGTTGTTGGTGCTGCACGCGAAGGCGTAGGTGCCGGCGCCGACCGACGACACGTACACCCGCTCGATGTCCGAGCCGCTGGAGACCACGCCCTGCAGGCGTCCGTCGGCCAGTTCGACGAAGGGGACCTTGGCGAGCTTGCGCGGCCGTGCGGGCGGCACCACCCGGGCCGTACTCGAATTCTCCCAGTCGGACAACGCACCATCTCCTTTGCGGCACAGGGCTCCGCACGCCGAATCGGCGCAGGACAGGGGGGCTGCCGCGCCGGAGTGGCGCGACAACGACGAACTTACCGGCGACCACTGACAATGCCGTCCGAGACCGCGGTCGGGCCCCGCCCGCGACCACGAGAGGTCCGCGTCAGAAACCGAGGGCGAGCCCCGTCCGAGTCCGAGAGCGAGCCCCGACCGGGACCGAGGGCGGGCCCCCTCCGCATGCCGGTCGGCGCGGGCCCCGTCCGCATGCCGGTCGGCGCGGGCCCCGTCCGCATGCCGGTCGGCGCGGGCCCCGTCCGCATGCCGGTCGGCGCGGGCCCGGGCGGCTCGGCTCTTCTAGAATTGTGATGATCATGCTCGGGGGCGACGGCAGGGGCATGTCGACGTGAAGGGGCAGGGTTGAGCGGGGAGCAGGCGGCGTTCGGGGCGCTGCTGCGGGAGTTTCGGCTGACCGCGTCGCAGACCATCGAGGGGCTGGCCGAGGCGTCCGGCGTGAGTGTGCGGGGCATCGGGGACCTGGAGCGCGGTCGGCGGGCGGCGCCGCAGCGGCGCACGGTCGCCGCGCTCGCGGACGGTCTGGGCCTGGCGGAGGCATCGCGGGAGCGGCTGCTCACGGCCGCGCGGGCCGGACGCGGTGCGGGGTACAGCCCGGTGGGCGTACGGGCGTTCCCGCGCGGCATCGACGACTTCGTGGGCCGGGAAGGGGAGTTGACACGGCTGGCGGCGCTCGCGGAGCACGAGGCCGCCGCCCAGCCGGTGGTGGTGGCGGTGTCCGGGCCGCCGGGCACCGGCAAGACGACGCTGGCGCTGCACGCGGCACGCGGTCTCGCCGACCGGTTTCCGCACGGGCAGCTGGTCCTCGACCTGCGCGGCACGGACGACGATCCGCCCGCTCCCGCCGAACTCGTGCTGCGGGTGCTGAAGGCCCTTCAGGTGGCCGACCGGGACCTGGCCCAGGCCGGGCCGCAGGGTCATCCGGCGCTGTACCGGCAGCTGTTGGCCGAGCGGCGCTGTCTGCTGGTCCTGGACAACGCGCGCGACGAGGGGCAGGTGCGTCCGCTGCTGCCGGCCGCGGGCGCCGCCATGGTGGTGGTGACGAGCCGTCGCATGCTGACCGGGCTGGACAGCGTGCACCGGCTGCCGCTCGGTGAACTGAGCCCGGCGGAGGCCGCCGAACTCCTGGCCGCCCTCGTCGGGACCGATCGGGCCGCCGCCGATCCGGCCGCCCTGCGCGATGTCGCCGAGCGCTGCGGACACCTTCCGCTCGCCCTGCGGGTGGCGGGCAACTGGCTTGCCACCCGCACCGGTTGGAGCGTCCGCAGGCTCGCGGACCGCCTCGCCGTCGAGGAGCGGCGGCTGGACGCGCTGACCGCCGGGGACGTGCGGGTGGCCGCCGCCTTCGACCTCTCCTACCGTCAGCTGACTCCCGACGCCGCCCGGCTGTTCCGGCGTCTCGCCCTGGTCCCCGGCCAGGACACGGCGGCATCCGGTGCCGCCCGGCTCACCGGGCAGCCGCTGTTCGACGCCGAGGACACCCTGGAGGAGCTGGTCGAGACCGGCCTGCTGGGGACGGACGGGGACCGCTACCGTCTGCACGACCTGCTGCGGCTGTACGCCCGCACGCGCCTGGAGGCCGAGGAGAGCGGGCAGGAGGCGGACCGGGCCCGTGCGGCGCTCTTCCGCTGGCTGCTGGAGACCGCGGTGGTCGCGGGCCGCTGGTTCGAGCCGGGCCACGGCGCTCCACCACCCGCCTGGCAGGGCACGGTGGACCTGTCGACGGCGGGCCGGGCCCGCGCGTGGCTTCAGGCGGAGGGTGCCAACTGGCTGGCCGCCCTGCGCGCGGCGGAGGCCGCCGGTGAGCACGCGACCGTGGTGGAGGTGGCCGAGGCCCTGCACTGGTTCTCCGACCAGTGGATCTTCTGGGGGCACTGGCCGGAGGTCTTCGGCACGGCCGCCCGCTGCGCGCGGGCGCTGGGCGATCCGGCGGTGGAAGCCACCATGCTCAACTATCACGCCTGGGCGCTCCTCGTGTGCGAACGCCGCCACCAGGACAGCCTGCTGCGCTCCGCCGAGGCCCTGACCGCCGCGGTACGGGCGGACGCCGCCGGCCAGCAGGCGTGGGCCCATATGTACCGTGGCTGGGCGCTTCAGCAGATCGACGAACTGGGCCCCGCCGCCGACCACATGCACCGCGCCGCCGACCTGTTCGAAACCGTCGGCGATCTGCACGGCGGTCTCCAGGCCCGGCACGGGCGGGCCATCGTCCTGCAGAAACAGGGCCTGACGGGAGAGGCGCACGCGTTCTACGAGGACACGCTCGCCTTCCTCGAGCAGGTCAGCGACCGGCTGGAACCGCATATCGCCGACGTCACCCGGATCGGGCTGCACGCGGGCCTGGGCAGCAGCCTCGGCGAGCTGGAGCGCTGGACGGAGGCGGTGGAGCAGCTGACCACCGCCGTGGCGATCTGCCGGGCGAGCGACAACACCGCCCTGGAGAGCCGCCAGCTCGTCCACCTCGGCAGGGCGTTGCGGTCCGCCGGACGTCCGGAACAGGCACGCGCGGCCTTCGCGCGCTGTGTCTCGCTCGGTGGCCACGCCGACCCGCGCTCCGTCGACCAGGCCCGTGACCTCCTCGCCGGCCTCGACGCGCTCTGACCCCGCACCCTCGTCCCCGGTCCGCCGCGACACGGGGACGGGGGCGGAGGCGGTGCGCGCCGCCGACGGGCGATGCCCCTGGCCGTGCCGCCCATCCTGCCCCCGCGCACTCCCCCGCGTCTTGTCCCGGAGCGCACCGCACTGTTCTCACAGCGCACGGCACACGACCCGGGTCGGCGCCGTGAACGTTTCTGCCTGCTTCCTGCCTGGAGCCCGTCTGCAGGTGCTGCTTGGCTGGTGAGGGCGGGGAGGACGGGCCGCCGTCCGCCCCTCTCCGCCGGTTTTCGTACAGGTGGGAAGGAGGGCCAGGTGGCCCTGGTGCTGACGACTGCTTCGGTTCCCGACACGGAGCGACTCGCGTACTGGCGGGACGCGCTGGGCAGGGCGCTGGTGCCGATGAACGTCACCGCTCGGCACGACGGCCCGTTCGACGGCCGGGTCTCCACCGAGCGGCTGGGATATCTGCGCATCTCCACGATCGAGGCCGACGCGCAACGCGTGAGCCGCACACCCGCGCATCTCACCGGAGCCCGCGGAGCCGCGGCCCCGGCCGTGGACCAGGTGGCGGTCGGCCTCCAGACGGCGGGTACGGCGACCCTGATCCAGGACGGCCGGCGTGCCTTCGTGGCCGAGGGCGACCTCGCGGTCTACGACACCGGGCGGCCGTACTCCTTGGATTTCCCCCGGCGCTTCGCCACCCGGGTCGTCCACATGCCCCGGCGGGCGCTCGGCCTGACGGAGGAGGACCTGCGCCGGGTGACCGGGACCGCGATCACCGGGCGGGAGGGGTTCGGCGCCCTGCTGGTGAACTTCCTGACCTCGCTGACCGCCTCGGTCCCGCCCTGCGCCCCGGCCGTCGCCGCCAGGCTGGCCACGGGTGTCGTGGACCTCTTCGCCACCCTGGTCGACGAGCGGACACGGGACGGCGCGGCGCCCGTGGCGAACCAGGGAGACCACCTGGTCCAGCGCGTCCGCGACCACATCGACCGCAACCTCGCCGAGCCGGGCCTCTCCCCGCAGACCGTCGCGGCGGCGCACCACATCTCCGTGCGCTATCTGCACCGGCTGTTCGAGGGCGAGGGCGTCACGGTCGCCCGGCTGATCCAGCAGCGCCGTCTGGAGCGGTGCGCCAGGGAACTGCACCGGGCCCACGCCACGGCACCCACGGTGTCGTCGGTCGCCCAGCGCTGGGGATTCGCCAACCCGGCCCACTTCAGCCGGGTCTTCCGCGCCGCGTACGGGCGCTCCCCACGCGAATGGCGCGAGGCCCGGCACGAGCTGCTCCCGACCGGTTGACCCGGCCGGGCCACCGGTCGGCCCGTGCACGGTCGGGACCGGCTCACGTCACCCCGAGGATCGGCTTCGGCCCGATGCCCGGGTGCACAGGAGCACCGTCCCGGCGATCGTGACCGCCCCCGCGCCGACGGCGCACATGCCGCCGCGGGAGCGCCAGGACAGTACCGAGCCGGTCGAGTGGCCGGACAGCACCGAGCCCGCGCTGAGCCAGGAACCCGCGGAGACGAAGGACACGGCGGAGCCCACGGACCCCAAGGACAGAAAACTGCCGACGGAGCCGATGGAAAGGGAACTGCCCACGGAGCCGATGGAGAGGAACGAGTCGACGGAGCCGATCGACAGCGCCGAGTTCTTCGACCACAGCGAACGCCAGGAACCGTCGGCGCCTGCGCCAGTGGTCACGGCCCGCGCCACTGTCCTCGCTCCGGATCTCGTACTGGAATCCGTCATGCTCCGATCATAGGAGTGGACGGGTCAGGACGGCGGCCAGTCGCGGTAGGCGATGCGGGCCCGGTCGTGGATTTCGCCGGTGGTGCCCCACTCGTTGCGGCCCAGCCGGGACAGGGGTCGCAGGCGCCGGATGTCGGGGTGTCCGTCGACGACGACATCGCCGCGCACGGCCGCGTGCACGACCTCGCCGAGGACCAGCGTGGAGTTACCGATGCCGAGCGTGGAGTGCAGCCGGCACTCCAGAGCCACGGGCGAGGCGGCAACGCGGGGCGGCCTCACCCGCAGCGACGGCTCCCGCTCGATGCCCACCGCGTCGAACTCGCCCTCGTCCGGGGGGAAGTCGGTGCCGGTGGCGTTGATCTGCTCGAAGAGCGGCTCGGAGGCGAAGTTTACCACGAACTCACCCGTGGCCTCGACGTTGCGCAGCGAGTCCTTGCGCCCGACGGAGGTGAACTGGACGATCGGCGGATCGGTGCAGGCGACGGTGAAGAAGGAGTGCGGGGCGAGATTGGCGGTCGTGCCGTCCGCCGCCAGGGTCGACACCCAGGCGATCGGCCTGGGCACCACCACTGCGGTCAGCAGCCGGTAGAACTCACTGACGTCCATGGCCCGGGGATCGAAGTCGATGCGCATGCCGATCAGTATCCCGCGCCGAGCCGCAGACGATATCACCAGGTCAGCGGCATGGCGCAGCCGTGAGTGCCGAGGAAGGTCCCGGGTGTCGGAAGGATCCGGACCCTGGAGCCGACAGAGCAACGCCCACCACCACCGGCCTGTCCCCGTGTACGACTTCGAGGTCCCCGCACAGGCCCGACGCGGCCAGATGCCATCGGCGGGTACGGCCCGTCTCCCGGGCGGATACGGCAGCGGTTCGAGGGTGTGATCCGGCGGTTCCGGGCCGTCAAAGGGCGGCGCGCAGGGACATCTCGGTGTCGCGCTGTTGTCTGCGGACCCGGATCGCCTTCCAGCCGTCGGGCGGTTCCGGGCCGACCTGGTAGGCGATGTCCGGTTCGCTCGCCCGGCGGGTGGCCTCGCAGACCCGCACCTGCCCCTGGGGGGCGAGCGCCAGCAGGCGGAAGCATCTGTCCGCCACCTCCCCCGTCACCCTCGGGGCGGTGTCCGTCTCTCCGGCATGGAACAGCAGGTAGGCGTCTCCGGTGGCCACGGCGACATGGAGGCTCGCCTGCGTGGCCGAGGCCACGGGCCCGGGTCCGCAGGTACGGGCGGTGAGCCGGTCACGCATCGCGAACGCCGCCCGTACCGCTCGGGCCGCGTCGTCCTCACCCGTCTCGGAGTGGCCGAACAGCACCGAGAAGACCGACCCGGCCACATGCCCTGCCGTCCCGCCGAACCGTTCGCCTTCCTCTCGGACGGCCTTCTCGGCCTCCCACAGGTCGTTCTGGACGCTCAACGGGTCGTGCCCCTGGCCTTCCAGGGCGTAACGCACCCACACGAGGCTGATGCGTCTGTGCTCCGTGGTGAACTCGCCGACGCGGCGGGGGTGGGTGGCGGCCTGCTCGCGGACAGCGGTGAGGCCGGCACGGGCCGGGGCAGGTGCCGGGCGGGTGCCGTCGGTCCTGGGCGAGGGCGCCGTACGGCTCGGCTCGGGGCGGCGCGGCGGGTCGAGTTCCGGCGCGTGTTCGAGGATCGCCTGCTCCAACTTCCGCATGCCAGGGGTTGGTTCGAGACCGTACCGCTCGATCAGCTCGGCCCGGATGTGGCGGTAGGCGGCGAGCGCGTCGGTCTGCCGGCCGCAGCGGTACAGGGCCAGCATGAGCTGACAGCTCAGCCGCTCCCGCGTCGGTGCGGCGGCGGCGGCGGCCTGCAGTTCACCGAGGACCGTCTGGTGGCGGCCGCGCGCCAGCTCGGCCTCGAAGAGGTCCTCCAGGGCGTTGAGGCGGGTGTTCTCCCATGCGGTCAGCTCCGGCCAGGGCAGACCGGCCTCGACGAGATCGGCGAGGGCGGCTCCCCGCCACAGCCCGAGGCCCTCCCGCAGTACGCGGGCCGCGGACTCGTAGGACCCGGCCGCCACCTCGGCGTGTCCGCGTTCCACCGCCCGGCGGAAGCGGAACAGGTCGATCGCCTCGGCGGAGACGCGGAGCCGGTAACCCGGGGCGTCGGTCGTCAGCGCCACTTGCCCGCCGGAGGTGTGGCCGGGGCCGGCGCCGGACGACAGGGTCTGGCGCAGGTCCCGTACCGCGTTCTGCAGCATCTTCCTGGCGGTGAGCGGGGTGCCGCCGGGCCACAGAGCGGCCAGCAGCCTGCTCGTGGGCACCACGCTGTTGGCATGGATGAGCAGATGGGCGAGGGCGCCCCGTTTGATCACTCCGCCCAAGGGCACCGGCACCCCGTCGTCGATCACCGTCAGGGGGCCGAGCAACTGGAACTCCACGGAACCTCACCTTCTGTCTGGATGCGTGTCCCCGTGTTCGTCAGTGGTCTCGCCGGGCGCTTCGGTCATCGCGAGCAGCAGGAGTTGCATGCGATTGGTGATCCCTGTCTTGGCCCGGACGCGACGCATGTACGTGTCGACGGTGTGCGGACTGAGCCCCAGCAGACGCGCCGCGGAGTGGTAGGTGTGGCCTTCCAGGACGCAGGCCAGTACCTCGCGTTCGCGGTCGCTCAGCGCGTTCAGCGGATGACGGTCGGACGACCTCATGACGGTGAGCGGCCTGACGGTCGACGGTTGCCTACCTGCGTCCCCAGCCCGTGTCGCCGTTGCCCGAGGGCGTGTCGCCGGTGCTGATCAGGGCCGCGCCGTCCATGGAGGCGGTGCGGACGTGTGTGGCCCGCGGGGCCGCGGCCCGGACCTCGGTCGGCTGCGGGGCCGCGCTCAGGACGAGGCCGAGGGCCATCGCGGCGATCACGGGTACGGCGGCGAAACGGGAGGAC
The DNA here is from genome assembly GCF_042737375.1 of Streptomyces sp. NPDC060000. Classification (NCBI taxonomy): domain Bacteria; kingdom Bacillati; phylum Actinomycetota; class Actinomycetes; order Kitasatosporales; family Streptomycetaceae; genus Streptomyces; species Streptomyces sp. NPDC060000. Next base: position 165,635 of record NZ_JBHWUU010000001.1, on the reverse strand, counting down.
GTCTTCATGTGTGGGGCTCCGGTGAAGTCCGTTGGGGCTGATGTCTCGATGATGGTCCTGGAGTGGATCACGCACCATGCGCCGCTCTGCTCACCAACATGCCGGGCAGCAAAGCGAGGGGTGGCCGTAAGGGGCGAAAGGAAAGCATCCGGGCATTGCTGCGGGTGCCGGGTTCAGGGGGTGGCGTGGAGCACGAGAAGCAGCAGTGGGCAGGGGGGGCTGGCGCCGGAGAGTGCGCAGGTGTGGCTCGCGGGGGCGTAGAGGATCTCCCCCGCACGCAACCGCAGTTCGACGCCCTGGCGTTCGGCATCGCGGTGTTGGCCGCCCTGGTGTTCAGCGTCCCGTCGGCCCGGAGGCTCGATGCGGCAGCGCACCCCGCCGCGCAGGGGCAGGATCAGGATGTCGGCGCCGAAGCACTCGACGACGAGTGCCTTCCCGGCGGGCAGCACGCGCGTGAAGGCGTCGACGGCGTAGCCCATCAGGTGGCCGAGGCCGACGGCCAGCCGGTGCGCGCCCGTCCCGTGGGGCGCGGGCTGCCAGTCGGTGTCCGCCTCGCCGCGATCGACGTCGTCGCCGTACGCGGTGCCGTGCAGGACGGGGAGGACGGCGTGGGCGTGTTCGGGCCAGACCACCGCGGGGCTCCGGTCCTGATACGCCGACAGGCACAGCGCCACGTCGCGGAGGAGGAGTTCCCAGTCCGTTGCGGACACCCACTGTCCTTCGTTGTCCGGATCGCTTCGCGTGACCGCAGTGGAAACACCTTGCATCCTCACCGTTGGGGGAACCGGTCCACCAGTCACGCCTTCCCGGTCCCGCGAAGGCGTGACAACTGCGAAGGGGCCCCTGGCTACCGGGCCGTCTTCGGGGCGTCGGTGTCCGGCCCGTCCTCCTCCTGGTCCAGCAGTCCGGCCTGGGCGGCGAGGACTCCGGCCTGGAACCGGCTCACCGCGCCGAGGGTGTCCATGATGTCGGCTACGTGCTTGCGCGTGGTGCGCAGCGACATGCCCAGCCTGCGGCCGATCGTCTCGTCCTTGTGGCCCGCCGCCAGTAATCGGAGGATCGTTCCGTCCAGCTCTTTGGCGACCGATTCCAGGCCGTCGACGGCGGCGTCCGAGAAGGGCCGGGCGTGGGCCCACTCGTTCTCGAACACCGAGCAGAGATAGCCCACGATGGACGGCTCCCGCACGATGACCGCCCCCAGACCGCCCTCCCCGTCCGGGATGAACGCCACTTCCCGGTCGAAGACGATCAGCCGGCCGAACGGATCGTGGACGGTCCGGTACTCGGCGCCCATGCCGGACAGCACCGCCACGTATGCCTGGCTGGGCGCGTTGAACCGGGCCGTGTGGTGGTAGATCGTGCGCATGCCCACTCCCCGGGCGAGCAACGCCGTGTCACGGCTCATCGCCTCATGCAGTACTTCCGGCGCCCGCCTGCCGCCGGGCTGGCTGCTCAGGACCTCCCGCCGGCACTCGTTGGAGGCACGGTTCAGGGCGGCGCGGACCTCGTCCAGATGCGAGACGGCCTCGATGCTTCCCAGGTGATGGCGCCTGCCTTCGAGGAAACGCGTGCGCAGCCGGTCGAATTCGACACTGATCTGGTTCAGCTGGCGCCGCTGTTCCTGCAGGGACTCCTGGATCGGGGCGGAGAGCGCGGCGGCGGCAAGGTCCGGGTCGACCGGCAGCAGGAGCGCGGGGTCCTGCGGATGGGGGCGCAGCAGACCCAGTTCCTTCAGTCTCCCGACCACCGCGTCCAGTTGCTCCTCGGACAGTTCGAGCTCGGCCTGGACGGCCGGCCGTCTCCGGTCCACCTGCTGGTGTTTCAGCGCGTAGGAATAGACCAGCACTTCGCTCTCACTGAGGTACGAGGCGCTGCGGGAGTCGGCTTGCCGAGGCAGGTTCACGAACACCCCTCGCGTGCGCGGCAAGGGTGGGAAGGGAGCGCCGACAAACCGTCGGACGAGGGTGCAACGCCTGGCAGTCGGTCTCTCAACAGCATCTTGCTTCCTTCTCTCTACCGGGGAGTGCGGTGAGAAGCACCCTCGCGTGGTAGATGATCGCCGTCACCCGGAGGTTCACTCGGACAGCAGCCTGGCCAGCGCCGCCGCGTGACCGGCGAAGGCGAGCTCACCCGGAGTGTCGAGCACCTGCCAGCCGGTGGTCTCGGGCTGCGGCACCGCCTCGGGCAGGCTCCCCGCCTCGCGCACCGGCAGCAGAGCGAAGACCTCCAGGGTGTCCCCCGTGGAGCGCACGTCGAAGAGGCGGACCCGGCCCGGATCGGCCACCAGCCCCGTCTCCTCCCGGAGCTCCCGTACGGCGCCTTCCTGCCAGGTCTCGCCCACCTCCACATAGCCGCCGGGCAGCGCCAGCCGGCCCAGCGCGGGCTCGATCCCCCTGCGCACCGCGACCGCGCCCAGCCGGCCGGACGCGGTGGCCACCGGCTGGAGGGCGATGGCCACCGGCAGGGGGTTGTGCCACTGGGTCTCCCCGCAACCGGGGCAGTCCCTCGGCCATCCGGCCCCTTCGGCGCAGGGTGCTCCGCAGTACGGACAGTGTGTGACACGGCGTCCGCGTGTGTACCCCATGGGGTTTCCGCCCTCTCGTCGTACGGCAGCACACGCGCCGCCGGGTGGGCCTACCGCCAGGCTCTTCCGGACACTCCGTACACATGCCAGAAGTCCGGTGTGCGCATGAGCTCCGGTGCGGGTGCGCACGGCCCGGCTCCGGTCTCGCGGACCACCAGATTCGGCAGGAACAGGTCATCGGTGAAGCGGAGAGCGGGTTCCTGGAAACCGGTCCCGAGGTCCCGGAGGATCCCGACCCGCTCAGGGCTGAGGTCGCGCGTCCACATCAGCAGTTCCCTGCCCGGCAGGTGTTCCAGGGCGAAAGCGGCGAGGTCGGCGAAGATGTCGTCGGTCGTGGCCTCGCAGTCGACGATGGTGGTGGGGGTATGGCCGTCGTCCGTGTCGACGGCGGCCCGGTGACCGATGAGGAAACCCCGCAGCTCGTCGTCACCCACTTCGAGGTGGAAGTAGCGGGCGAGCGGATTGGCCGCTCTCCACCGGAAGTAGTCCGCGTTGCGTGCCACCTTTATGCCGGAACTGTGCGGCAGCCGACGGACGAGGCCGGCCATCGCCTCCGCGTCCGGCGCGGAAACCGCCCGCACCACCTCCCCCGAACGCGCACCACGTGCCGCGGGAAGCCGGGACCAGGGGCTGTCCTCCTCGAACAGCGCCGTCTCGCGCATGAGGACCGCCTGCCCCCAGGGGCCTATCTGGGTCCACCCGGCCATGATCATCGCCGGTGTGGCGTACTGGTCTCCGAAGTCCAGCAGCCACGGCACCCCGTCCGCCTCCAGCCGCTTCGCCACCTCGTCGGTCATCGCCAGGAAGAGAGGTCCACCGCGGTGCTCCAGCGAGACGATGGTGTCGGTGAGGCACGGCAACATGTAGGTGCGGCCCTCGTGTTCCCAGAGTGAGCCGAAGACACCGATCATGCCGACGATCTCGCCCCGTTGGCGGGCGACGACGATGTAGCGGTGGTCCAGGTACGGGTTGTCGCGGTACTTCCAGTGGAAGTACCGGGTGTTCCCCTCCGTACCGCCGAACCACAGCGAATCCTGGAAGACGACCACGTCCGCCAGGTCCTCCGCCCTGTACGAGCCGATGGTGATGTCGGGCGCAAGCCGCTCAACCGTCACGGCGATCTCCTTCTCCTGCTTCTTCCTGCGCTGCGAAACGCCCCTGAAGGGCTCGTATGTCGATCTTTCCGTTGGGGCTGACCGGCATCGGGTCGGCCTCCGCCCATGAGACCGGAAGCATGTAGGACGGCACCTTGTGCGCCAGTGCCGCCTGCAGTTCGACCGGGGAGAGGTCGGTGCCGGGGGTGAGGCAGTACGCCGCGCAGATGCGCGGCTGCCCGGTGTCGCCCGGCACGGCGACGATCACGCCCGCGGCCACCCCCGGCACGGTGTTGAGCGCGGTCATGACCTCGTCGAGTTCGATGCGATAGCCGTTGACCTTGACCTGCCGGTCGGCGCGACCATGGAAGTGGAAGACGCCGTGCGCGTCCTGTGATCCGAGGTCACCGGTGCGGTAGGCCCGGTGACCCGACCCCGGCGGAAACTCGACGAAGGCGGACGCCGTCCGCTCGGGGTCGTTCCAGTACCCGGGCCCGACACCGGTACCGCCGATGACGATCTCGCCGACAGCCCCCTGGGGCAGCGCAGCGAGGTCCTTGTCGACGATCGTGACCGACTCTCCGGGAATGATCGTGCCGATCGGCAGCGGCGTCTTCTCGCAGGGCGCGGCGTCGAGCGTGTGGTAAGTGCTGGCGATCGCCGTCTCCGTGGTGCCGTACACCCCGGTGAGCTGTGCGTCCGGGAGCATCTGCTGCCAGTGCAGGGCGTCGCGGGGTGGGAACACCTCCCCGCCCCACACGATGCGCCGCAGGTCGGGCAGGGGACGCGACGACAGAACGTCGTATCGTGCCATCGCCGACAGCACCGACGGCACGGTGTTCCAGTGCGTCACCCGGGACGTCCGCAGAAAGTCCGCCAGGGTCGAGGGGAGGAGACCGGCCGCCGGCGGCACCAGGTGGAGCTGGGCTCCGCAGGTCAGCGCGCCGTAGACGTCCCACAGAGTGAAGTCGAAGTGCAGTTGCAGGTGACAGGCCACCCTGTCGTCGGCGGACATCCCGAAGTGGGTGTTCGCCCACCGCACGAAGTGGCCGATCGACCGGTGGGTGAGTGACACACCCTTGGGTTCCCCCGAGGACCCCGAGGTGAAAAGGATGTAGGCGATCGCGGAGTCGTCCGCCCCGGGACCCAGCGGGGCGGAAGAGGCGGAGGCCACCGCCGCCGCGTCCACCACGGGCCGATGCGCCGCGTCCTCGTACGTGCCCTCGGGGAGGCACAGCCCCGTCACGACGTCGGACGTGACGCCGGCGAGCAGTTCCGGGAGCAGCTCGGTGCGTACGTCGCCGGCCAGCAGCCAGCACGGGCCGGTGCGCCGGACGATGCTGAGCAGCCGTTCGACCGGTGACCCCGTGTCCATGGGGACACACACGCCACCGGCCTTGAGCACCCCGAGTACGGACACGATCGCACGGGCGTTCTTCGGCGCCAGCAGGGCGGCGCGATCACCCGGGCGGAAGCCGCGGGCACGCAGCGCCCGGGCCAGCCGGTTGGACCGCTCGTCGAGTTCGAGGTAGGTGAGGCGTTCGTCGGCGCAGACGACGGCTACCGACCCGGGGGTCTCGGCAGCCTGGGAACTGACGGATCTCTCCAGGCGACTCATGGGCATTCCTTCCTGGTTACGATGGTGTGCGCGTTCCCACGGGCACGGGGTCGGCGGCGGGCCGTTCCACGAACAGCAGGGCCGATCCGTCCGGCAGAGCGAGGGCGCCGGGGACTCGCGCGGCGACGGTCTCCTCGTACTCCCCGTCACGCAGGCGTGTCCCTGCCACGGAAACGCCGCCGCTGGCGTCGCGCACCCACTGCCCGGCTCTCGCCGCCCGCACCAGCTCGCGGGTGGCGCGGCCCAGCCGCACCCCGGCCACGTGCGGCAACACGCTCAGCCGTATCCGGCCGTACGCCGACACGTCCGCGGTGAACGTCACGTCCGGCGCTTCCGTCAGCTCCAGCAGCAACGCACGGTACGGGCGCAACGCGGCGGCGTCCCGGGCGACGACGACGAGACGTCCGGTGCGCAGTTCCTCCCGCGGGAGGGCGCCGAGCGCCGTGGCCGCGATGTGCAGCACCCGGCTGACGGCGGGCACCAGCCCCTCGTCCGCCGGAAGTTCGTCCTCGACGGGCCAGGGCGCCGCGTGGACGGTACGGCCACCGGTCAGTCCGCACCAGATCCGCTCGGTGACCAGGGGCAGCAGCGGTGCCATCAGCCGGCACAGCAGTTCCAGGGCGGTGCGCAGGGCCGCGATCGCTTCGCTGTCGCCGGCGGTGAGACGGGCGCGGGTGAACCGGATGCAGGTGTTGGCGAGCAGGTCCGCCTGGTGCCGCAGCACCGTGCACGCCTTCGCGAAGTCATGGCTGTCCATCGCGGCGGTGACCGTCGGGATCAGGGCGCGCGTCGTCGCCAGCAGATAGCGGTCCAGGACGTGCCGGGGCCGTGCCGGGGCCTGCCCCGCGACCGGGGCGGAGGCGTCGCACAAGGTGAGGAGGCGCCAGGCGTTCCAGAGCGGCAGCACCACCTTGCGCAGGGCCTCTCGGCTGCCGGCCGCCGAGACGGCGACGTCCTGCGCGCGCAGCAGTTTCGAACTCATCAGGTACCAGCGCAGCGCGTCGGACCCGTGCCGGGCGAACACCTCGTTGACATCGAGGTAGTTGCCGCGCGCCTTGGACATCGCCTGTCCGTCGTCGCCGAGAACCACGCCGAGTACGGTGCAGTGCCGGAAGGCCGGACGGTCGAAGAGTGCGGTGGAGACGACGTTGAGGTAATAGAACCAGTTCCGGACCTGCGGGTAGTACTCCGAGGTGAAGTCCCCCGGGAAGTTCTGCTCGAACCATTCCGTGCGCTCGAAGGGATAGTGGACCTGCGCGAAGGGGAAACACGCGGTCTCGAACCAGTTGTCCAGCACTTCGGGGACACGGCGCATGACGGCCCGGCCGGAGGGGTCGTCGGGGTTCGGGCGGGTGAGGGTGTCGATGAAGGGGCGGTGCAGATCCCCGGGCCGGACGCCGAAGTCCTTTTCCAGTTCGTCGAGGGACCCGTACACGTCGATGCGCGGGAAGGCCGGGTCGTCGGAAATCCAGACGGGAATCGGCGTACCCCAGAAGAGGTTCCGTGAGATGTTCCAGTCGCGGGCGTTCCTCACCCAGTCTCCGTACTGCCCCTCGCGTATGTGCTCCGGCCGCCAGGAGATCTCCTGATTGAGTTCCAGCATCCGCTCGCGGATCCGGGTCACACCCAGGAACCAAGTAGGCAGGGACTGTTCGACCAGCGTCGTGCCGCACCTTCGGCAGTGCGGCCGGGGCAGCGTGTGCCGGCGCCGTCTCAGCAGGAGTTCCCGCTCCTCGAGAGCGGTGACGACGGGAAGCGCCGCGTCCAGCACGGACAGGCCCGCGCACAGCGGGGCGTCGTCGGTGTACCTGCCGCGGCTGTCGGCCGGTCGGGGGCCGGTGATGCCGGCGGATCCCGCCACGGCGTGGTCGCGCTCGCTGAAGCAGGGGGTGACCGCCAGGGCGCCGGTGCCCTGGTGCGCGTCCACATGGTGCGCCCCGATGACCACATGGGCCCCCTGACCGGCCCCGCGGACGTCGAACAGGGGCCGATAGGACCGCCCCACGAGTTCGGCGCCCTTGACGACGGCGGTGATCCGCCCCGGCGCACAGTCCCGGTAGGCGTCGACACGGGCGTACGACAGGAAATAGCGCCGGCCGCCGGGGCTCTCCAGCAACGCGTAGTCCGCGTCCGGACGGACGGCCACGGCGGCGGTGCCGGGCAGCGCCCAGGGCGTGTCCGTCTCGACGAGGAGCAGCTCGCCGCCGTCCAGCGGGATGCCCACCACCGCGGTGGTGCCGGGGACCGGGCGCTTGGTGTCGTTGCCGTCGAGCCGCCCGCTCACCTCGGACTTGGACACCGGGGCCTCGCACCGCCCGCAGTACCAGGACACCGAGTCGCCATGGTGGACGAGTCCCTGGTCCCACAGGCGCTTGAAGGCCCACAGGACGCTCTCCATGTAGTTCAGGTCATGGGTCCTCACGTCCTTGTCGAAGTCGACCCAGCGGGCCTGGCGCCTGATGTACTCCTGCCACTCCCCGGTGTGCCGCGCGATGGCCTTGCGGCAGACGTCGTTGAACCTCTCGATGCCGATCTCGTCGACATCGGACTTGGTGCGGATACCCAGTTCCTTCTCCGCTTCCATTTCCACCGGGAGCCCGTGCGACGTCCATCCGAAACGACGCTCCACATACCGGCCCCGCATGGTCTGGTAGCGCGGTACGACGTCCTTCACGTACCCGGCGAGAAGGTGCCCGAAATGAGGCACTCCGATGGCGCACGGAGGGCCGTCGTAGACGGTGAAGTCGGTGCTTCCCGCAGGTCTCGGTTCGATCGCCTCCCGAACGATGTCGTTGTTCTCCCAGTACTGGAGGACTTCGGATTCGAGGTCGGCGATGGGCATATGGGCGGGTGCCGTGCCGGCCCAGGCGGAAGGGGCATTCAAGAACCCGTGCATGGGGCGCACGTTAACAATCGAGTCGGAAGTGCCGGGTAATTGGCCGGGAATCGCGGCGAATTCGCCCGGTGCCGTCGGGGTTCCCCGGCAATTCCATGGCCGCCGTTAGCTTGTTCGCCGTGCTGAGTCGAATTCTTCCCGTCCCGGGACCGGGCCGCGTCCTGGCTGTCGCCACGCTGCTCATGACCATGGGCCAGGGCGCGTTCATGACGTGCTCGGCCCTGTATTTCACCACCGTCGCAGGTCTGTCCGTCGCGCAATGGGGGCTGGGTCTCACCATCGCCGGAGCGGTGGGCCTGTTCGCGGGCATACCGCTCGGGCACCTCGCGGACCGCAAGGGGCCGCGCGGGACCACCGCGATACTGGTCGCCCTGAACGGGGCGGCGGCCGCCGGATACCTCTTCGTCGGCACCTTCGCCCAGTTCCTCCTCGCGGCCAGCGCCTTCATCGTGCTGGAGCGGGGCAGCCGGGCGGCCCTCCAGGCGGCCATCGCGGGCACGCTGAGCGGCACGGACCTGGTGGCCACCCGGGCCTATCTGCGGTCCGTCACCAATGTGGGGCTGGCGGTGGGCGCCGGCCTCGCCGGTGTGGCACTGCAAGTGGGTTCCCCGGCGGCGCTGCGCACCGTCCTCGTCCTGGACGCCGCGGGCTTCCTGCTGTCGGGCCTGGTGATGACCGCTCTGCCTCCCATCCCGCCGAGCCCGAAAGCGGCGGGAGAACCCCGGCTGGCCGTCCTGCGCGACCGTCCCTTCGTCCTGGTCACCGCCCTCAGCGCTGTTCTGGCGCTGCACGCCGTGCTCCTGGAGCTGGTGATCCCCCTGTGGATCGCCCGTCACACGGACGCCCCACGGTGGATGGTGACCGTCCTGTTCCTGCTCAACACGATCAGCGTGGTCACCTTCCAGGTACGGATCGCCAAGGGCGTACCGGACCTGACCCACGCGGTACGCGCGATCGGACTGGCCGGGTTCGTGCTGGCCGCGGCGTGTCTCCTCTTCGCGGCCTCTTCCACACACACCGCGCTGCTCTCGGCGGTGTTCCTCGTACTGGCCGGAGGCGTCCACGCCTACGGGGAGATGATCTTCTCGGCGGCGGCGTGGACCATCGGGTTCGGCCTCGCCCCCGCCCATCGGCAAGGCCAGTACCAAGGCTTCTTCTTCACCGGCTACGCCGTGGCGATGATGATCGCCCCCACCTTTCTGACCGTCGTCGTCATCGAGGGCGGGGCCCTGGGCTGGCTGGTTCCGGCGGTGCTGTTCGTCGCGGCCGGCCTTGCCCTGAGGCCGGTCGTCGCCCGGGCCGAGCGGGACCGCCTCGCGGCGGCCATGACCCCCGGCGGGCTGACCCACCGACCCAAGGAGTAGGCAATGGAACAGCCCACCCACGCAAGCCCGGGAGCCCGGAACGCGCCCCCCTCACCCGGAGCCGCTCCGAGGACGCGGGAGGCCGTGACCCACGGGAGCTTCCGCGCGTCACCGTCAGACCCGCACGTCGCCGCACGAGAGGTGCTGCTGGGCGGCGGAACCCGCCTGCCCGGCCCGGACGTGTCACACACTCAGGACCACGGACCCGCCGAGAGCGACACCCTGCACCGGGAGGTGAGCGAGCAGCTGTGGCACCGGGGACTGGCCGCCGTCCAACTGGACGCGCCGCTGGCCCACGACCGGTTCCTCGCCCTCGGTGACTACCTGGGCACGGCGATTCCGGAGACGGACCCCGCGGTGCTGCACTACGTCGAGGACGGCATCGTCCTCAACCTCCGCAGCGAGCACGCGCCCACGGCGGACATGTCGTTGCAGCCCTTCGCCAGGAACCCGCTCTCCCTGCACTCGGAGAGCAGCGGTACCGCGCTGGCGAAGCAACCCCGGTACATCGTGCTGATGTGCGTCGACCCCGGCGACGACGCGGAACACGCCGTCACGGTGCTCGTCCCCATGCAGGAGGTGGCGCGCAGGCTGGCGCCGCGCACGCTGGAGCTGCTGTCGCACACCCGCTACCGCGACCGCCCCGAGGTCCCGCCGATCGCCCGACGCGTCGACGGCCACTGGGTGCTCTCCTTCCGTGACTTCCTCGGCCAGGAGCTCCAGTGGACGCACTCCGGGGACGACACCGACGCGGAGTCGGTCAACGCGGCTCTGCGTGAACTGCTGACCGCCATGTACGAGCCCGAACAGGCGGCGGGAGTGCGGTGGCGCCGGGGACTCCTCGTCGTGATCGACAACACCTACTACCTCCACGGCAGAACAGCCGGCCCGGTGGCGCCGCCGCGCAGGCAGCGGCACCTCAAGCGCCTCCGTATCCGCTGACCCGGCCATGCTCACCGCCCCTCTACGCGAGAAGCCGATGAGACTCTTCGATTCCGTCCCGAGCCCCCGACCTTCGCACGTGCCGCACCACGCCAGGGAGACAGCGGCGCGCGCGCCGAGTCCCGGCGGCATGACGAACACGTTCGCCACCCACGTCGACGAACGCGTCCTCGACGTCTACGCCCGGGCACGGGAACCCGACAACCCCATGGAACTGCGCGACCTTTGGCTGGGGCGCGTGGAGCACGAACTGGGCGGCCACGCCCGGCACCAGGCGCTCGCCGAGCGTTGGCGGGACAGCCGCCGTCTGCGCTCGGTCCAGCCGGACGAGGTACTGCGCTCCAGGGCGACGGTCCGGTTCGTCAAGGAACTGTTCAACTGGTACTTCCGCGACGACCTCTACGGCGACCTCAGGGACAGCGCCCGCTACATCCTCTCCAGCGGCTCCGTGGAGGAGGAACGGTGGGGGCTGCCGCAGAGCCTCAAGGAATGCATCCGCTACGCCCTCGACCGCGACTGGTACGGCTACTCCGACCTGCGGGGCCGCGCCCCGGTGCGCGAGGCGATCGCCGCCTACGAGAACGCCAGGGTCGCCGGCGTTCGCTACGGCCCGGAACACGTGGCCATGACCATGGGCGGCACCTTCGCGGTCAGCAGCCTGGCGGACTTCCTGCTGCACGACCGTACGCCCGCCGCGTCCCCCGCGCTGTGCGCGATACCCAACTATCCGCCGCTGGTGGAGACGGTTGCCCGTCGGCACGACACACGTCTGGTGCCGCTGCCGAGCGAGAACGGCCTCACCTCCCTCGAACCGCTCATCGCCGCCCTCACCCCCGACACCCCGCTGGTGCTGCTGCAGACCGTGGGCAACCCCACCGGTGCCGCCGTGCCGGAGGAGGCGCTCGCGCGACTGATCCGGGCCGCCTCTCCCTCCACGGTCATCATGCTCGACGAGTGCCACGAATGGCTCGGGACCTACGAGCAGCGGTCCTCCGCCCGCGCCGCGTCCAACGTGGTGCGCGTCTCCAGCCTCTCCAAGACCTGGTCGGCCCCGGGGGTGAAGGTCGGCTGGTTCCTCGCCGACCCGGCCTTCATCGCCGAGTACCACGAGCACGCGTCCTCGTCGTTCGGCGGACCGTCCTCGTTCTTCTACACGGTCGTCGAAGTGCTGGCCCGTATGGAGCGGTGGCTCATCACCGGGGTGGACACCCCCGGACCCGCCGAACTCAAGGAGTTCGAGGAGTCCTACGGACTCGGCCTTGACCGACTGCGCCATGCCTACCGCGGCTACCGCACGGAGCGGCTCCGGCGGACCGAGGATCTCACGACGCTGCGTGACGCGACCACCGTCCGCCTCGCCGAGCTGCCCGCGCGCGTGCTGCCACCGCGCTTCTCCATCAACACGACCGTGGAGCTGCCCGGCTGGGACGACTCCTACCGCTGCTTCCGCGACATCCTGCGGGAGACCGGGGTGTCCCTCTTCCCGGGCATCCTCACCTTCGGATTCTCCGGCGCGGTGATGCGGGTGACCACAGCGCGCCCCTGGGAGGAGCTGGCCCCCGCCTTCGACCGGCTGGGCGCCCATCTCAGCGCCGCGGCAAGCCCGCTGACGACCACTCTCGACCGAGGCAGGGACTCATGAGCACATGGACGACACCGGGCGGCGGCCACAAACTGGTCCTCGGCATGGTGCATCTGGCCCCCCTGCCCGGCACCCCCTTCCATGAGACCGGCACCCTTCCCCGCATCCTGGACACCGCGGTCGCCTCCGCGCGGGCCCTGTACGAGGGCGGCGCGGACGGATGCCTCATCCAGACGGTGGACCGTGTCTACAGCGTCGCCGACGAGTCCGACCCGGCGCGCACCGTGGCCATGGGGCTGATCACACGTGCCGTGGCCGACGCGACGGGCGAGCGGTTCCGCGTCGGCGTGCAGCTCATGCGCAACGCCAGCAAGGCGTCCCTCGCGGTGGCGCGCGTCGCCGGGGGCGACTTCATCCGGGCGGGTGCCCTGGTGGGACAGACCCTCACCGCCCACGGCATGGTGCGTCCCGATCCACTGGAGGTGATGACGTACCGCCGCTCCATCGGTGCCGAGGGCGTCGGCGTCGTCGCGGACGTCGACTCCATGCACTTCAGATGGTTCGGCGGGGACAAGACCACGGCGGAGGTGGCACGCGCCGCCCGCAACGCCGGGGCCGACGCGGTGTCGCTGTCGCATCCGGACGAGCGCACGGCGCTGGAGATGATCGCGTCCGTCCGTGACGCGGCGCCCGGTCTGCCGGTCATCCTGGCGGGCCACACCAACCACGACAACGCCGCGCGGCTGCTCGCCGCAGCGGACGGGGCGTTCGTGGGCACGTGTCTGGAGAGCGGCGGCTGGGGCGGCACGATCGACGTCGACCGCGTACGCCGTTACGTCGACATCGTCCGGGGCGCGGAACAATGACCGATTCCGTACCGGGCCGGGGCCGGCCCGCGGTGCGGGCGATCGCACCGCGCCCCGAGGTGATGCTGCGCCAGGCGGAGGCCCTCGCCGACGACATCCGCACGCACGCCGGCGCCTTCGACGAGCAGGTGCGTTCGCTGCTGCCCCTCGCGCGCCTGGCTCGGACGGAGTCCGTGGTCGTCGTAGGGGACGGGGACTCCTACCATGCCGCCCGCGCCGTCGAGTTGGCCTTCGCGTCGCTGGCGGGGGTGGACTGCCGCCCGGTGAGCGCGCTGCCCTTCACCCACTATCCGCCGCCGGAAGCGTCCCGCCCGCCGCACACCGTGCTCACGATCGCCCTCTCCGCCTCCGGCCGCACCCCGCTCGTCGTCCGGGCGGCCCAGCAGGCACGCCGGGCGGGGGCGACCGTGGTCGCCGTCACCGCGACGCCCGCGAGTCCGCTCACCGAGGCCGCCGACGCCTCCCTCCTGGTCGGCCTGCCCGGCCAGGAGCCGTCACCCGGCGTGCGCACCTACCAGGCCAGCCTGCTCGGCGCCCTGCTGATCGCGGTCCGGCTGGGACAGGCGCGGGGACGGCTCGACCTGGACCGGGCCGACGCCCTGCGGGGTGAACTTGCCGGACTCGCCGGGGCGGTGGAAGAGACCGTCCGCGCCGTCGGCGGACCGTGCCGGGAGCTCGCCGACCGCATCGCCGACGCCCCGGTACTGGCCGTGCTCGGCAGCGGGCCCTCCTACGGAACCGCCCTCTACAGCGCCGCCAAGGTGATCGAGACCTCCGCGGTGTTCGCCGCCGGGCAGGATCTGGAGGAGTGGTGTCACGTCGAGCGGTTCGCCCGCCCGAGCGACATGCCGGTCTTCGTCGTGGCACCGCCCGGACAGTCGTCCCGCCACGCCGGCCAGGTCGTACGGCAGGCCGCCGTCCTGGGACGGCGGGTCGTCGCCGTCGCTCCCGCGGAAGACCTCCCCGGTGCCTCCGAGAGCTGGGCGGAACTTCCCGTACACGGACAGGTGCGGGAGGAGTTCTCCCCGCTGCTCTACCACCTCTACGCCGCCCCCCTCGCCTGCCATCTCGCACAACGCCTCGACCGGACACCGTTCGCGGCCGGCCGGCCCTCGCCGCCGTAGCCGCGGGCTGTGCCACAGGCCGGCCGGCGCGAGTGCCCCCGGCCCCACCGATATCGACCACGACCCGAAGGACCACCGTGAGCGAGACGACGCACGGCCTGCCCACCGAGCAGGTCATCGAAGCCCTGACCGAGGAACTGCACAGCCGCACCCCCGCCGAACGAGAGGCCAAGGCGGTGGAACTGCTGTCGGTCCTCGGCCTCGCGAAATCCGCCGCGGTCCCCCGCCCCGAGGAACCCGGCACCCGCTCCGCACCCCTGCTGATCTGCGACTGGGCCGCCGACCTCGGCCTGGACGGCACCACCCAGCAACTGGGCATCGACGTCGCCCCCGGCCCCACCCGGGTGTCGAAGACCGCCGACGCCACCGGACGGTCCCTGCTGTCCAGCGGGCACATGGGGGCCGACATCCTGCACATCCCCGCCCGGAGCGGCTTCGCCCCGCACACCCACCCCGGAGACCACTTGCTGTTCGTCCTGGCCGGCACCGGCACCATCACCGTCGCCGGGGAGATCGTGGAAACCCGCCCGGGCCAGGTCTACATGGTCGAGGGCGCCGTCACCCACGCCGTCGGCGCGGTCACCGACCACATGATCCTGTCCGTGGGCGCCCCGCACGAGCACCTGGACAGCCCCGAGCGGCAGGAGCTGACCGCGTACACCGCCCTCCTCGGCGACCTGGGCGACATCACCTGCCGGCTCTGCGACATCCGGGCCTCCAGCGGCGAGGAGCTCGCGGCGAAGGGCTGCCCGCACTCCCCGCACCGGTTCGGGTGAACCGTGACGCCACCGGCCCCCACCGACTTCGACCGTGCCCACACCTACCTGGGCAAGCCCCTCACCGAGCCGCTGACGCCCTGGCCGACGGTGCTGTCCCGCCTCGACCACCACGCCCGGGTACGGCCGGACGCACCGTTCCTCACCACACCGACGCCCGACGGGGACACCGTCACGCTCACCTACGGCGAGGCCGACGCGCTGAGCCGGCGGCTGGCGGGATGGCTGCGCCGCGAGCCGGCCGTCCCGCCCGGTCGCACCGTGGCCCTGGCACCGGTCAACGACGCGGCGTCGGTCCTGGCCGTCCTCGCGGTGCTGCGGGCCGGCTCCCCCCTGCTCCTGCTCAACCCGCAGGACCCCGCAGGCCGCCGGCGGGAGCAGGCATCGGCGGCCGGGGCCGACCTGATCCTGCGGCCCGCCGCCGTCGCGGCGGACGCCCTGCCGGAGGCCGTTGCGCTGCCCGATCCGCACACCCTGGACAAGCGGGTCGCCCCGCCGCCCGGCACCCGGTGCGACCCCGCCGACGATGCCCTGTTCTTCGCCACCTCCGGATCGACCGCGGCGGGCAAACTGGTGGCCCAGTCGCACTACGCCGCCGCGGTCAACGCGGAGGCCCTGCGCCGCCACCACAAGCTGCGCGCGGGGGACCGGGTGCTCGGCTGCCTGCCCATCCAGCACGTCAACGGACTGCACTTCACCGTGCTCGGCGTCCTCGCCGCCGGCGCGCACGTCATGCTCGCCCCCGGTTTCGACCCGTTGCGCTACCCGCGGCTGGCCGAGCGTTTCCGGCCGCGGATCGCGAGCGTCGTCCCCAGCGTCCTGGAGGCCCTCGCGGAGACCTGGCGGCGCCCCGGCCTGCCCGCCGGTTTCGACTACTTCGTGTCCGCGGCCGCACCCCTCACCGCGCGCACCGCACGAGCCGTACGGGAGCGGACCGGGGCCCGCGTGCTCCAGGGTTACGGGCTCACCGAGACGGTGAACTTCTCCACGACACTTCCGCCCGACCTCTCCGAGGATTCCTACCGGCGTCTGCTTCTGGACGCCGACATCCCGTCCATCGGTACAGCCCTGTACGGCAACGAGGTCGCGGTGCTCACCGCGCGGGGAGAGCGGGCGGCGCCGGGGGAGGAAGGCGAGATCTGCGTGCGCGGGCACAACGTGATGACCCGCTACCAGGGCAACGAGCAGGCCACGGCCGAAGCCTTCGCCGGTGGATGGTTCCACTCTCAGGACCTGGGCACGGAGATCGTCGACCCCGACACCGGAAGGCCGTTCGTGGTCGTCACCGGAAGGATCAAGAACATCGCCAAGGTGGGCGGTGAGGCCGTCTCCCTGGACGAGGTGGACCGAGTGCTGCGGGCCGTGCCGAGGCTCCGCGACGCCGCGTCCGTGGCGCTGCCGCATCGTTTCCTCGGTGAGGAGGTCGTGGCGGCCGTCGTACCGATGCCCGGCGCCGACGCGGTGGGCCAGGCGCGCGACGCACTGTCACGTGCCTTCCGGCCCACCTGCCGGCCCAGCCGGATTCTCGTCCTCGAGGCGATCCCGAGGACCGCCACGGGAAAGGTGATCCGCCGTGAACTCGCCGCACGGATCACCGCACTGCCTCCGCGTCCCGAAACCGTCCCGCCCAGCAGGAGCACCCAGTGACTGAGACGACACCCATCGCCGGCCGCGTCGCGCGGATCTTCAGAGAGGAACTGCACATCGACGTGCCGGGCCGGGACACCGAACTGATCGAGGCCGGCCTGCTCGACTCCGTCGGCTTCCTGCACCTGTTCGCGGCCCTGGAGAAGACCTTCGGCATCGGCGTGACGGCCGGCGACCTCGATCGGGACCGCTTCCGGTCGGTGAACGCCATCGCGGACTTCGTGGCCGCCAAGCTGTCCGCCGACACCGTGACGGCCACCCCGCGGACCTGACCGGGACAGACAACGGAGACAGAGGAGTTGGCCATGTCACAGACCCACCCCACGATCGCCCTGACCGACCCACGCACCGGAACGGAGCGGCTGTCCGTCGCCGTCGGCCGCGAACAGCAGACCGGCGCGGCCGTGGCGGCGGCCCGCGCGGCCCAACCCGCCTGGGCCGGCCTCACCCCCCGCGACCGGGCCAGGCGCCTGCTCCGGTTCGCGGACCTCATCGAGGAACGGTCCGCCGAGTACGCACAGGCCGAACGGGCCGGCACCGGAAAGCCCATGGCTGAAGCACACGGCGAGGTCGAGAGCTGCGCCGATCTGCTGCGGTTCTACGCCGGAGCGCTGCGGACCGGCACCGCGCCGGCCGCCGGCCGGCTCATGCACGGCCGCGAGAGCTGGGTACGGTGGGAACCCCTGGGGGTCGTCGCCGCAATCGTGCCCTGGAACTACCCCCTGATGATGGCGGCGTGGCGCATCGGCCCGGCGATCGCCGCCGGCAACGCCGTCATCCTCAAGCCCGCTCTCACCACCCCGGACACCGCGCTCCTGCTGGCCAGGGACGCCGCCGAGACACTCGGCCGCGACGTGCTGCTGACCGTGCCCGGCGACCGCGACACAGGCCGCCTGCTGGTCACCGGCGGCGTCGACGCCGTGGCGTTCACCGGCAGCGTGGTGGGGGGCCAGGACGTCGCCGCGCGAGCGGGACTGCGCCGGCTCAGCCTGGAACTCGGCGGCAACTGTCCCGCCCTGGTGCTGCCGGACGCCCCCGACGACACCTGTGACGCACTGGTGGGGGCCGCCACCTACAACGCCGGCCAGAGCTGCGCCGCCCCGGCCAGAGTGATCACTGTGCGGCAGAACCACGACCGGGTCGTCGAGGGGCTGGCCAAGGCGATGGCCAACCGGCGCGCCGGAGCCGACTTCGGGCCGCTCAACAACGCCGACCAGGCAGCCCGCTACGACCGCATCCTCGAGAGCAGCTCGGCGGGCGTCGACCATGTCGCGGGCCTCGCCCCGGCGCCGGGGGAGGAAGGCGGTCACTGGCGGCCCGGACGCGTTCTGGCCGATCTCGCGCCCGACGACCCCGCGGTGGTCGAAGAGGTCTTCGGACCCGTGCTCACGGTGCAGATGGCGGACGGCGTAGAGGAGGCCCTGGCGCTCGCCAACTCCGTGCCGCAGGCCCTCGCCGCGAGCGTATGGGGCTCCGACACGGCCACCGTACTGGCCCTGGCCGGTGAGCTGAACGCCGGCGAGGTATGGATCAACTGCCATCTGGACCAGACCGCAGAGCTGCCCCACGGCGGCCGCGGCAGTTCGGGACACGGTACGGACATGAGTGTGCTCGCGCTGACGGAGTACCAGCGCCCCAAGACCGTCACCGTCCGTATCGGGGAGCGCTGAAGAAGTGACCACGATCCCCTCGCCCGAGACTCCGCACACCGGGCTGCACGACGCCGGGGGACCTTCCTGGCGCTGGCAGACGGCAACCGACGCCGCCGAGGTGCACGCGCTGCTGACCTCCTGCGACGCCCATCAAGCGGCGATGTCCGGCACTCCCGCCCCGCAGCGGCGACAGGAGACCACCCGGCGCCTGGTGGAGTCCGGTTCGGTGCACCTGCTGCGCCACTCCACCGGACCGGCCGGCATGTTCACGCTGACTCGGCGTCCGCCCTTCGGTACGAACGAGGCCGTCTTCCCGCTCGCCGAGCGGCCCCTGTACCTGTCGCGGCTGGCCGTCGCGCCCGCGTGGCTGACGGTTCCGGCGCTGGTCGGGCTGCGGTGCGTGCGCCGGGCCGTGGAGGTGGCGACCGAGACGGGCGGCGACGTGCTGCGCGCACAGGTCAACCCCGACCTGCGCGACACCTGCACCCTGCTCGATCTGCTGGCCTTCACCCCTTGCGGTCCCACCTTCGACGACGGGGCGGGCAGACGCCACGCCCACGTGCACAGGCGCCTGGATCCGGCGGCACCCGGCCCGGGAGCCGACTGACCGGCAGCACCGGCGGTACCGGTGCGTGGCGCCGACGCCGGACCGCGCACCACTTCTCGTCCCCCAGCGGGCACCCCGCCCGCAGCGGCTTCCCAGCGGAAGGAGAACACCCATGGCCATGGACCCCCTCATGACCTCCGTCGCCCAGGCGGTGCGACGCCGAGCCGGGTCGGGCGTCGGGCCGCCCGACGACCCGGACACGGAGCTGTCGTCACTGGGGCTGACCTCGCTCGGTGTGGCGGGTCTCCTCGTCGACCTGGAGGCGGCCTTCTCCCTGGAGTTCCCCGCGGACACGGTCACCCCCGAGGTGTTCCGCACCATCCGGACGCTCACCGACGCCGTCCGCACGCTGCTCACCCCGTCCCCGAACTGACATCCGCCCTGGGCGGCGCCGTCCGCCCGGGGCGGCGCCACCAGCGCACTCCCTCGTCACCCCGCCGCTGTGAGAGCGTGTCCGAAAGATCGCGCAAGTCCGTGACGTGACAAACTGGTAGGGGCTCTGACCTGGGCTTTTAATCAGCCGGGACGGACGGACATGAGCAACTACGAGATCCCGGCCGTCGAACCGGTCGAGGACAAGCTCGTGGCCGAGGTCATCTTGGGCGAGCGGTCGTGGACCGTTCCGACGCGCAAGGGCCACCCGAGTGGCCGATAGTGAACGTAGGGGGCTCCTATGAGAATTTCGGAGCCGCAATGGACCGCTACCCTCCCATCGCCGAACACGGCCCGGTGGGCGACCTGCAGACCGCCGCCCTCGTCTCGTCGCGGGGTGTCGTGGACTGGTTCGCCGCTCCCCGGTTCGACTCGCCCAGCATCTTCGCCGCCCTGATCGACCACGACGGCGGAGGGTACATACGGCCGGCCCTCGAACACCCCGACGCGACCTGCAAGCAGCTCTACCACCTCGACACGGCCATTCCGGGGACCCGATCCATGTCGCCGGACGAGGGCATCCGGGAGACCCGCGACGGCCGCCAGGACTTCACCTACGGCCACGTGATGTCCTGGGTCGCCTTCGACCAGGGACCGAGCCCGGCCGGGCACTTCCGCGGGCCCGCCGACGTGGAGAAGTGGCGCGGCGCCAGGGACACCATCCTCGAGCAGGTCATGGAACGCGGCTGGAGCGAGCAGGAGGGCGGCTTCGTCCAGCACTTCGGCGGCGATGTCCTGGACGCTTCCCTGCTGCTCATGGCGAGGGTCGAATCCATCGCCCCGAGGGACCCGGTCCGGCTCTGCACGCTCGACGCGGTGGACCGCGAACTCGTCTTTGACAGCCTCGTCCACCGCTACGACCCAGCGCCATCGCCGGACGGGCTGCGCGGCTCGGAGGGCACTTTCAGTCTGTGCACCTTCCTCCACGTCGACGCACCGGCCCGGACGGTGCGTCTCGCCCGGGCCCGCTACACGTTCGAGAAGACGCAGACCTACGCCAACCATGTCGGGCTCATCGACAAGGAGTTCGGTCCGACCGGCGAGCAACTGGGCAACTTCTCAAGGGCGTTCACCCGTCTGTCGCTCATCCTGGCGGCCACCACGCTCGACAGGGAACTCGACGCCGAGCAAGGACGCTGACTCATGGTCACCCATGCCCGTCCGGCAGGACCGCCGCCGCTGACCGAGGACGAGTTCGGCGTGCTGTACCGGCACCTGCTCTCGCGCGCCGCCTGGGCATCCGGGGACCGGGGCGCTCTGGACACGCTCACTCCTGCCCGGGTGGTGGCCGCCACCCAGGAGGTACGGACCGGCCGGACGGTGACGCTCGCCGCGCCGGTGGAGACGCTGCCCGGCCCGGACAACCCGGAGCCCGCGAGGCACCGGATGTGCGGGCAGCCGGACCAAGACACGGCCGGCGGGCTCCACTTCGCGAGGGACAGCTTCGCGATGAACGTGCACGGTGACGCCGACAGCCACATCGACGCCCTGTGCCACGTGATCTACGACGGCACACTGCACGGCGGCGTGGCCGCGAGCAGCGTCACGGCGGACGGGGCCACGACGCTCTCCATCGAGGCGGCGCGTGACGGGATCGCCGGACGCGGCGTGTTGCTGGACATTCCGCGGCTGCGTGGCGTGCCCTGGCTCGAACCGGGTGATCACGTGACAGTCGACGACCTCGCCGCGGCCGAGACCGCCCAGCACGTCCGCGTGACCGAGGGCGACCTCCTCTTCGTCCGGGTCGGCCACCGCCGGCGCCGCTCCGAACTCGGGCCGTGGCACGCGGCACGTGAGCGCGCCGGGCTCCACCCGTCCGCGCTGGAGTTCCTGTCGGACCGGCGGGTCGCCGTGCTCGGCGGCGACGGCAACAACGACACAGCCCCGAGTTCCACCGAGGGCGTCGACTTCCCCGTGCATGTGCTGGCGGTCCACGCCATGGGCCTTCACCTGCTGGACTACCTGCAGTTCGAGGACCTGGCACCGGTCTGCGAAGCGGAGGGACGCTGGTCCTTCCTGTGTGTGATCGCTCCGCTGAGGCTGCCGGACGCCACCGGCTCACCGGTCAACCCGATCGCCGTCCTGTGACCCCGGCGCCCACAGTCGTGGTGGTCATGGGTGTCTCGGGTTCGGGCAAGTCCACCGTGGGACTGCTGCTCGCGCAGCGCCTCGGAGTGCCCTTCCTGGAGGCGGACGACGTCCACCCGGCCGCGAACCGCGCCAAGATGGCCGCGGGTCACCCACTCGACGACGAGGACCGCCGGCCGTGGCTCCTGTCCGTCGCCGAATGGATCCGCGAGGCGACCGATGCCGGCCAGGGCGGAGTGGTGGCCTGCTCGGCCCTCAAGCACGCCTACCGGGATGTGTTCCGTGGTGCGGACGCAGGCGTGTGGTTCCTGTACCTGGCGCTCGACAGAGCGGCCGCCGACCGGCGGGTCGCAGGCCGTGTGGACCACTTCATGCCCGCCCGGCTGGTGGACTCCCAGTACGCCGCTCTCGAACCGCTGCGGTCGGACGAATCCGGTCTGACCGTCGACGCGGTGGCCGACCCGCAGACCATCGTCGACCAGGCGGCGCGCGCCGTCCGGGCAAGGAGGTGACCGCTTGTGTTCGACTCCACCGGGTCGCCACCACCCGACTCACCCGATAGTTTGGGATTTGGTGCCGAATATCCCGATTGTGCGAGTGTCCGGGGTCGGAACAGCACATCCCCCGGTTCCCGGGCGGGCGCTACGGCCAGGACAGCCGACGACTCCTAGAACGGGACCCTCTCATGGCCGACGATCAGCACTACGATGTCATCATCATCGGTACGGGCGCGGGCGGCGGCACGCTCGCCCACCGGCTGGCCCCCACCGGCAAGCGGGTCCTGATCCTGGAGCGCGGCGGCTACCTGCCACGGGAGCGGGACAACTGGGACTCCACCGCCGTCTTCGTCAAGGGCAAGTACCGTGCCCCCGAGTTCTGGTACGACAAGCACGGCGATGAGTTCCCCCCTGAGGTGAACTACTACGTCGGGGGCAACACCAAGTTCTACGGAGCCGCGCTCTTCCGGCTCCGGCCCGAGGACTTCGGCGAGCTGCGCCACCACGACGGCATCTCTCCGGCCTGGCCGATCCGTTACGAGGACCTGGAGCCGTACTACACCCAGGCCGAGCACCTCTACCTGGTGCACGGCCGGCACGGAGAGGACCCCACCGCAGGACCTACCAGCGCGCAGTACGCCTACCCGCCGGTCGAGCACGAGGCGCGCATCCAGCAACT
Organism: Streptomyces sp. NPDC060000; assembly: GCF_042737375.1. NCBI lineage: Bacteria > Bacillati > Actinomycetota > Actinomycetes > Kitasatosporales > Streptomycetaceae > Streptomyces > Streptomyces sp. NPDC060000. The sequence goes on along the minus strand of NZ_JBHWUU010000001.1, from coordinate 143,187 downwards.
CAGCGACGATCTGGGGAAGGCCGGCCTGCACCCCTTCCACCTGCCGATCGGTGTGAACCTCACCCAGGACGACAACGGCCGGCCCACCCATGACAGCGTCTGCATCCGCTGCGACCGGGTCGACGGCTTCCCCTGCCTGGTGGGCGCGAAGTCCGACGCCCAGGTGATCTGCGTCGACCCGGCGCTCACGTACGACAACGTCACGATGGTGACCAACGCCAATGTGCGGCGCCTGGACACCGACCCGACCGGACGCACCGTCACCACGGTCGTCTCCGAGCTCGAGAACGGAGTGACCGAGGGATTCAGCGCCGACATCGTGGTGGTCGCCGCCGGCGCGGTCAACTCCGCCGTCCTGCTGCTGCGTTCGGCCGACGACAAGCACCCCGACGGCCTGGCCAACAGCTCGGACGTGGTGGGACGCCACTACATGCGTCACAACAACCTGGCGCTGATGGCGGTCTCGAAGGAACCGAACCCCACCAGATTCCAGAAGACCCTGGCGCTGAACGACTGGTACCTGGGCGCGGACGACTGGGAGTACCCGCTCGGCGGCATCCAGATGCTCGGCAAGTCGGACGCCGACCAGATCCACGGCGAGGCGCCGCGCTGGGCCGGCGCCGTCATGCCCGACATGCCCTTCGAGGTACTGGCGCACCATGCCGTCGACTTCTGGCTGTGCGGAGAGGACCTCCCCCTGCCCGGGAGCCGGGTCACCCTCGACAAGGACGACGCCATCCACCTGGCTCTGGACGAGAAGAACAACATCGCCGGGCTGAAGCGCCTCCAGCACAAGCTGCGGGGGATGCTCGGGCAGCTGGGCATGCACGAGCACCACCTGCTGGATCACAGCATCTACCTGCACAAGGGCATGCCGATCGGCGCCACCGCGCACCAGGCAGGCACCGTGCGCTTCGGCGACGACCCGCGGAGTTCGGCCCTCGACGTCAACTGCAAGGCCCACGACCTCGACAACCTCTACGTCGTGGACACCAGCTTCTTCCCCAGCATCGGCGCGGTGAATCCGTCCCTGACCGCCATCGCCAACGCCTTGCGGGTGGGCGACCACATCGCCGCCCGCCTGAACTGACGGGACGTCGCTACAGGTTGTCCCCCGGTGATCTGACGGCCCCGGTGTCGGCGTCGGTGAGCTCCTCCAGCTCACCCATGGTGTCGAGCCGGTAAAGCAGCACCAGCGCCGGACCGACCAGCACGATCGCGATGCCCGTGACGATCATCAGCCAGCGCAGGGTGTGAGCCGCCCCGGCCGCCTCGGCGACGGTCAGCGAGGTGGGCAGCAGGTAGGGCCGCTGCGCGCAGCCCCAGGCACCGACGCTCAGGGCGACGCTCGCCACCGCGGTGTATCGGGACCAGCCGTGGGACCGGCGCAGCAGAAGCAGCACCGTGGCCAGACCGCAGATCGCGGCCAGGATGATCAGGAGCAGTCCCAGGCCCCCGGTGAGGCCGTCCCATACATACCGGGCGTCGTTGTGGGTCACCGGCAGGCCGATGAGGGCGAGGACGACGACCGCGCCGAAGGCGATCAGCGCCCGCAGGCGGAAGTAGTCGACCAGGTCGTCCGCGCCGAACCGCAGGGCATCGGAGCAGAGGAAGACCGCCCCGAGGAACGCGGCGGCGGCGATGGCCAGCAGTCCCACGAGGACGGAGGTTCCATTGGCCCAGGCGTCCGCGGAGGCGGTCGTGCCGACCTTGACCCGGCCGGAGGCGATGCCGCCGAGTACCGCCCCGAGGAAGAAGGGCGTGACGAGCGAGGAGACGGCGAACGCCGCGCCATAGATCCGTTGTTGGGCCAGACGGCGGGTCGGCTTGCGCAGGGCGAACCCGGCGCCGCGCAGGACCAGTCCGACGGCGGCGAGGGCGAGCGGCAGCCACATCGCGGAGAACACGGCCTGGAACATCGTCGGGAAGCCGGTCCACATGATGACCAGAACGAAGACCAACCAGACGTTGTTGACCTCCCAGACCGGTGCCATGGCGTGGTCGATGAGCCAGCGGGGCCGCTTGCCGCGCTCCGCGCCGCCGGCCAGGAGGTCCCAGAAGCCCGCGCCGTAGTCGGTGCCTCCGGCGCAGGCGTAGGCGGCGATCGCGAGCACCAGCACCCCTGCGATGAATTCGGCCATTACGACGCACCGCCAGGGGTGTGGTCGGCCCCGGCGGCCGTGGGCTCGGGTTCGCTTCTGGGCCCGTACGGGGTGTCGGTCTCCGGCGGCAGCTCGGCGCGCGCGGCGGCCGATCCCTCGTCGGCGATGCGCCAGCGGGTGCGCATCTTAAGGACGACCGCGAGGAACGCGCCGAAAACGGCCGCGTACACGACGATGACGATGCCGAGCATCGCCCACAGCGATCCGGCGCGGGTACCCGTCACCGCCTCCGAGACCCTCATGTGGTTGTAGACGATCCAAGGCTGACGGCCGACCTCCGTGGTGATCCAGCCGCACTCGACGGTGACCAGGCAGGCCACGCCCGCGAGGGCGGCGCAGCGGTAGAACCAGCGGCCGCGGGGGTTGTCCCGGTGCCGCCACCAGGACCAGGCGTACCAGAGCGCCAACAGGATCAGCACACTGCCGACGGTGACCATGATGTCGAAGGCCCAGTGGGCGATGGTGGCCTGGACAACGGTGGGGCGGTCGACGGGCGACACCGACGTCAGCCCTTTCACCTGGGTGCTGGGCTTGAAGCCGGCGAGAATCGAGTCCAGTTGGGGAATCTTCAGCCCGCCGGAGATCGTCCCGTCACTGTTCAGCCGTCCGAACATGTACTCGGGCACGTGGGTGTCCGTCTTCCAGACGATCTCCGTGGCGGCGAACTTGATCGGCTGCTTGTGGAAGACGGCGCGAGCGGCGGAGTCGCCGAGCACGAACTGGACCGGAGTGAGGATCGCGGCGACCGTGAACGGCACGGTGAAGCCGAGCCGGTGGTAGCGGTCGCGGCGCCCGCGCAGCCGGCCGACCGCGTACACGCCGGCGACGACATAGCCGGCGGTCAGGAGCATCGCGACCACGAAGTGCCAGTACTCCGGGCCGAACATCGGTGAGAAGATCGCCTGTTGCACGTCGACGTGGATGGGCTTGCCCTGGGCGTCGAGACCGAACCCCTGCGGCGTGTTCATCCAGGAGTTGGCCGCGATGATGCCGAACGCTCCCATGAGGGCGGCCAGCGGCAGCGGTACGGCGAGCCAGAAGTGGGTCCAGGGCTTGAGCCGGCGCCAGCCGTAGAGATAGATCGCGATCAGGACGGCCTCGAGGAAGAACGCCCATGCCTCGACGCCGAACCCGAGGCCGAAGACGTCGCCCCAGCGGCCCATCATCCCGGGCCACAGCAAGCCGAACTCGAAGGACAGCACGGTGCCGGTGATGATGCCGATGGCGAACTGGACGGCCATCACCGCCGACCAGCGCCGGGCGAGCAGGAGCGCGACGGGATCGTTGCGGCGCAGCCCCCGGTGGTGCATCAGCAGCGTGATGAACGGCAGTGCCACGCCGAACGGGACCAGCAGGATGTGCGAGGCCAGGGTGAAGGCCATCAGCTCACGGGCCGGCAGGAGTTGGTCCGGCGTGTTCGCGAGAAGGACCGCTGTGCTGAACATGTGCGCCTCGGAGGTCTGCTCCGCCCGGGGAGGCGGGGCTGGGGAAGGACAGGTCTTGGAGGGGACGGCCCGGACAGGCCGACCGGAGGGCCGTCGTCAGGAATGCCGCGTGGACGCCTTCGACTCGGGCCTCCCGGTGGCTGGAGCGTCTGTGTCGGGCATGGTGAAGGCGCGTTCGCGGCGCGAGCTGGTGGCGAAGGACACGAACCAGCTCAGCACCGCTCCCAGCCTGCTGCGGAAGCCGGCGAGGAAGGCCAGATGGATGGAGAGCCGGGCCAACCAGCCGGTGAAGCCCGGCAGATGCAGCGGGCCGGGCCTGCGCACGGCCCGGCCGCGGGCGATGTAGGCGGCGTTGCCAAGATCCAGGTACCTGAAGGGCTTGGGCTGTCTCGTCCTGCTTTCGCGGCGTGGCGTACGCTCCGGCCGGCGTATGCGCCCGACTGCATGGCGACCTCGGCCAGGCCGGGCAGCTGGTTCAGGCTCATCACGGGCGGGGCGTGACGTGATCCTGCGTCGGAGATCAGCCTCCGGTGGCGAAGCCGGGGAACAGCGTCATTCCGCCGTCGACGTAGAGGGTGGCGCCGACGACGTAGTCGAGCAGGTCGGACGCCATGGCGACGACGGCGTTGGCGATGTCGTCCGGGTCGCCCACGCGGCGGTACGGGATCAGGCGCAGCAGCTCGGCCTCGGCGTCGGGGGTGGACCAGGCGTCGCGGTTGATCGGCGTGCGGATGGCGCCGGGTGCGACCGCGTTGACCCTGATCCGGTGGGGGGCCAGCTCCTGGGCGAGGGTCTGCATCAGCATGCCCACACCTCCCTTGGAGGAGGCGTAGTTCACGTGCCCTGACCACGGGACGATCTGGTGGACCGAGCTCATGCAGATGATCTTTCCCGCCGAACGGGACACCTCCTCCACCACGCCGCGCCGGATGAACTCCTTGGCGGCCTCCCGCGCGCACAGGAACTGGCCGGTCAGGTTGACGTCGATGACCTTCTGCCACTGAGCGAGCGTCATATCCGTCACGGCTGCGTCCCGCTGGAGGCCCGCGTTGGCCACCATGATGTCGATGGTGCCGAACTCCTCGACCATCCGCGCGACCATGCCGGTCACCTGGTCCTCGTCGGACACGTCGGCCTCGTGGGCGTAGGCGCGGACCCCGCAGCCCTCGATCTCCTTCACGACGTTCTCTGCCTCGTGCGCACCGACGACGTAGTTCACCACGACGTCCGCTCCGGCCCGACCCAGGGCAATGGCGGTGGCCAGGCCGATACCCGAGTTGGCGCCGGTCACCAGCGCCTTCTGGCCCCTGAGAAGCTGCGCGGACGTCGTCCCGCGGTTCTCGGCTTTCGCTGCCACCACGATCTCTCCTTGGGCGTTTCGGACGGCACGCCCTCAGGAATCGGGCGACGCACATGAAGTGGGCCGGGACTCGGCCGGCCCGCCAGGACAGACACCGGAGCCGTCGCATACCCGGCCTCAGACGAAAGCACCCTGCGCCGAGCGCGAGACCGACCGGCACGCTGTGCAGCCGATTTCGGCGGGGCATGTCACACGGCCGGGCTACGAGCCGCCCCGAACCCTTCCCCGGCCGGCGTCCTGCGGACCCGGCTCCTTTGCCCGGTCCGATCCCCGCCGGCCGCGGATCACCCGTGGCCACCGTCGTGCCCGCCGCTCCGGCCTGCACGTTCGTGACATCCGTGGTCGGCACGGCCACCTACGTGCGAGCACGACGCCGAGGGTGCCGCAGTAGAGCCGCACCACCGCCCTCACCCGTACCTTCGGCAGCACGGTCGGCGCACTGCTCGCTGCGGCCCGGCACGGGTATCCGTGGACAAGGCTGGTCGTTCTCCCGTCGGACCCCTGCCTTCCGCGTCATGGCTGCTCTGCGTTCGTGGCTGCCGTACGGTCTCCGGGCTGCGGCCTCGCCTGCGCGGGGAGGCGAAGGGGGCGGGCCGGTGTGTCGGCGGTGCAGGCGTCGGCGTCGAAATGGCGCAGGCGGCGCACGAGCCGTCCGGTGGACCACGGCCAGGCGAAGGTGTTCCGCCCGGTAGGAGTGAAGTAGTAGCTGGTGCAGCCGCCCGTGTTGTAGACGGTGGTCGCGAGCGCCTCCTGGACGGCGGTGTTGTGCGCGGCCTGTGCGGCCGGCCGGACGTTCAGGGCGCGGTGACCGCCTTGGTCGAGGTGGGCCAGAGCGGCGGTGATGTAGGTCAGCTGGGCTTCCAGGACCGTGATCGCGGAGGTGGATCCGCCGAGCAGGTTGGGTCCCAGAAGCAGGAAGAGGTTGGGGAAGCCGCTCACGGTGGTGCCCAGGTACGCCTGCGGTTCGCCGCCCCAGGCTTCGTCGAGTGTCTGTCCGTCCGTGCCGTGCAGGGTCGTGGCCAGCGGTAGCTCACCGACGCGGAAGCCCGTGGCTTCGATGAGCACGTCGGTGTGCACGGCGGTGCCGTCCGCGCCGACGACCTCGTTGCCGCGCACGGCGCTCACGGCGGTGGGATGCAGTCGCACGTGCGGCTGGGACAGGGCCCGGTAGAAGGTGCTCGACGTCAGAAGACGCTTGCAGCCCAGCCGGTAGTCCGGTGTCAGGTGCCGGCGCAACTGCCCGTCACGGACCGCCAGGCGCAGGTGTGCGCGGGCGCCCGCCTCGAGGAGACGAGCGGCCTGCGGGTGGCGGAAGGCATAGCCGAAACCCTCCTGCAGGGTGTACTGGCCGGCGCGCAGGACGCCGCGCGCGCCGGGGACGCGGTCCACCAGCCGGTTGAGTGCTGCGGGTACCGGCAGATCGGGCCTGGGCAGCACCCACTGGGGCGTGCGCTGGAAGAGGTTCACGGCCGCGACCTGTGCCTCGATGGCCGGGACGATCTGGACGGCGGAGGCACCGCCACCCACCACGGTCACCCGCCGCCCGGTCAGGTCGACACTGTGATCCCACCGGGCGGTATGGAACACGGGACCGTCGAAGTCCTCGATCCCGGGAACGTCCAGGCGGCGCGGGACGTGCCACGGGCCGGTGGCCAGGACCAGCACCGCCGCACTGTAGGGCCCGTCGCTGGTCTCCAGCAGCCAGCGGCCGGCCGCCCCGTCCCACCGGGCCCCCAGCACCTGCACACCGCAGCGCAGCACGTCACCGAGCCGGTACCGCTCGGCTGTCGCCCGCAGATAGGCGAGGATCTCCCGCTGCCCGGCGAAGATCCTGCTCCAGGCTGCGTCCGGTGTGAAGGAGTAGCTGTAGAGCGTCGAGGGCACATCGCAGGCGCAGCCCGGGTAGGTGTTCTCCCTCCAGGTGCCGCCGAGTTGCGTCCCCTTCTCCAGAACGAGGATGTCCTCGACCCCTTCCTCGCGAAGCCGTACGGCGGCCCCGATTCCGGAGAACCCGGCTCCCACGATCACGGCTCGCGCGTCCCTGCCGGTCCGTGCCCTCTGCGGCGGGATCACAGCGACGCTCCAGCCGTGCGGCCGGCGCGCAGGTCACGGCCCGCACGCAGCTCTCGCAGAGCCGTTCGGCGGGCGGATCCGGACAACTGCGTCCGGGACATGGCGGCCTGGGCGGCGGCGTGGGACAGCAGGGAAGGCAGGGACGAGACCCGCCTGAGTGGTGTGATCACCTACCGCCAACGATCGTGACGCCGCGGCGTCACCCCACCCGATCAGGCAGGTTCAGCTCCGGTGGCAGTCGGATCCCCACGAAGAGTCGTCGATGCGGCGGCCGTGGTCGTCACGCAGGGTGGCGGTGAAGGAAGGGGCGGGCAGAGTCGGCCGCATGCGCTGCGCGTGCGGAATCCCGCTCTGCCCTGGCCCGCGGTGTAACGGAAGGTCCCGAGCAACGCCCACAGACCCGAGAGGGATCAGCCGAGCCAGGCCAGTGGGTCTTCCTCGTCCTCCCCCGATGCCCGGACCGTCGTAAAGGTGAGAGGGACTCCCAGCTCTGCGAGAGCCGCAAGAACGTCCGGCGAGATGCGGAGTCCCGATCCTGACTCGGCGACGCCTGCCATATCGATCTTCACCGATTTACCCGCTTCCTTCAGCGCGTCGAGCGCCGGCTTGCGGGGGCCGAGGAATCCGATGAGTTCCGTGGCCTGTTCGTCGGCGCTTTTCGAATGTCGCTCGTCGACGGTGAGCGTGGCCCAGCCGGGGCCGGAATAGACGCCCAGGCCCTCGGACGAGGAGAATTCTTCACTGTCGGCGAGCTGCAACTCGAAAAGCAGGGAAGCAGAATCCACTTCCCGACCTGATACAACCAGGGACGTGCTCAGGTTTCCCCACGTCTTCAACTTCGCTCCAGGTTCCATGACTGTTCTTTCAGCGTTCGTTCATATTGGCCGCGACCTGGAGGGGGAATCCCAGGCGGGCGATTCGTCCGAGTTCCTCCGGCTGGAGGGCGAGAGTGCAGTCGTTCCCGGCGAATCCGTACACTTCGACGGTCACCTCATACCCCCGTCCGGTCAGTTGCACGAGCTCGGGCCGCTTGCTTTCCATGGTGGAAAGGATGTTGTTCATCTGCTCGTGAAAGTCCCGGCTGACGTGCTCGTCGCAGCTGATACTCCACAGTCCGTCGACGTCGCCCGGCCGAGCCCATTTGCTGGGGCCCGGGTTGCGCACGCCAGTGGGCTCGATACCGAGAAGGGACGTTATCTCCTCGGGCTTGAGATTCCCTCCACTGATCATGAGTGTCACGTCTGTCAATACCCAGTCGCGCTTCTTCGCTACATCCATGTATGGCTCCTCGCAGGTCGAGACATCCTACTTAATCTCGCGGCACGCCGCCCAGTGAACATTCCCCATGCCTGGCTCCAGTAGATCTTGCAGCGTGGCTCGTTGGCCGACGGTCGTCGAATTCTCGAACACACTGAAACCTCCGCCGCCCATGGGGGCGGGAGGCCCCAGCGTGTAGTTCGGAAGGACGTCGCCCGGTCCGAATGTCTCCACGTAACCTCCCGGGTAGACACCCCGCTCAACGGTAAGGCCGTTGAGTCCCGGAAGTGGGTCTCCGTGTTGCACATAAAAAGATATGTTGGTTCCCTCGGGGACCACGACGTCGCCGGCGTTGCGGGTGAGGTAGCCATGACCGGCGAAGACTTTCTCTCCGTCCGGGCGGCCACCGGCGAGAACCCGGTCCGCGTAGTAGCGGCCGTCGGTGTCCGGCCAGTCCTTCTTGACAACCTCCGGCTTGGAGTCCCGCAGCGCCTGCATGACGTCGGCACGCTCGGGCATGGGGTCCCCGGAACCTCTGGCGGCCTGACGCTCGAGGCCCTCCCGCACTCCGCGTTGCGCCGCCGACTCCAGGCCCTCCTTCGCCGCCAGGCGCAGTCCGCCGCGGGCGAGGCCGGCGCCTTTGGTTCCGACGAGCTCGGGGATGAGGCGGCCGACGAACTCGGAGGGGTCCTTCTCGAAGCCGTCGACGGCTGCCTGGACGACCCGTTCGGGATGCGAGGCGGTGGAGACCAGACCGGCCAGCGTCATGTTGACGTTCTGCACATAGGCGGCCGGGTGGGTGAGGTTGTACGGGTCGGTGGGGTTGAGGCCGCGGACGAAGTTGAGCAGTCCGGCCGTGCCCTTGAGAGCGCCGCCGACGACATGCGTGAGTTCGGTGTTGACGGCCTGGTAGCCGTCCGTGAAGTCGTTGCCGAGGCGCTCCAGCGGCGGCGGTTCGGCGGGTGCGTGCGCGAGGGCCGCCTTCACCTTGCCCTGCGCCTCGGAAGCGGCCGTGTTGCGCTGCTTGCGGGCCTCGGCGAGTTTCTCGGCGGCCGCCCTGACGTCGGCCTTGCCGGGGTCCTTGAACGGCTCAGGCCTGGGGCCCGGGTCCTCGTTCGCCTTGATCTTGGCGTTGTAGGCGTCGACCTTCCTGTTGTACGCGTCGGCCGCGTCCTGGGACGCCTTCACCCCCTTCTTGTAGAGCTCCACCGCCTCCTTGGCCTGGCCCTGCGCCCACTTGACGGTGCCCGCGTACGACTCCAGCGCTCCCGCCGCCGCGTCGCACGCCTCGGACGCCTGTGCCCACTTGGCGGGATGGACGCCGAACTTCTCCCGGAACGCGTCGCCGCCCTCGCCCAGCCAGCCGGAGGAGTCGACCTTCTTCAGCCCCGCATTCACCTTGCCGAAGGCGCCGTGGAAGTCCTTCAGGTGCTTGGCGCTCTCGCGGATCCTGTCCGGATTGCCGTGGACGAGTTCGTCGGCCTCCTCGGTCTGACCGAGCTGCTGCTCACCGGGGGTGGCGCCCAGGTCCGAGGCGACCTCGTCGCCCCAGTCCTGCACATTGTCGGCCCAGTCGTGCGCACCGACCTTGTCCAGGCCTTCGCCCACTTTGTCCGTGGCCCAGTCGACGCCCTCGCCGAGTTTCTCCTTGCCCGCGTCGTAGAGGTCCTCCGCGCCGCCCAGGAGCGAGTTGGTGAGGTCTCCGAGCCCCATCAGCCCTCAGCGCCCTGCTGCTCGGCCGCCTTGGCCCGCTCCTCGGGAGAGGGACCGAAGGTGTCGTCCAGGAAATTGCCGTACTCCTGGTCCGACACGCCGAGCGTGCCGTGCAGGTTCTCGGGGTTGAGGCCCAGCGGGCCGACCGTGTGCGACGTCATCACGTCCCGGCCCGCGTCCTTCCAGGCCTGCCCGCTGTTGGCCAGCGCCCGGTCGAAGGACTCCTCGCTGTAGTCCACGTTGCCGCCGTAGACACCGGACTTCGCGATGTCGCTCCAGCCCGTCTTCTCCACCTCCTCCTCGGAGGCGTACGGATTGCCGATGGCCGAGTTGGCGACGACCTTGAAACTGCCCTCGACGTAATGATCGGTCTCGTAGTACGTGCCCGCCGACAGACCCGTCTTCTCGGCGAACCCGTTGCCCTCGTTGATCAGCGACCGCACGCCCCACTCCCAGCGCTCACAGAACGACGTGAACGCACCCGTGAGCCCCTCGTGGCCGAGTTCCAGCCCGGACAGGGCGATGTCGCCGAAGCCGCGCCCGGCCCCGGCCTGCCCCACCATGCCCAGCTCCTTCAACTCGCCCAGCGCCTCGGTCAATCCCTTGACGATCAGGGCGAGCCCTTCCGTCTTCAGGTCCTTGCCCCCACCGCCGGTCATGCCGGGCCCCCCGTCTCGAAGTCCACCGCCGCACCGTCGGGCACGACACCGCGCACCGGTGGAAACACCATCCCGTCCGGCCCGTCCGCGCAGTCCAGCGCCACCCCACAGGGCACCCCGGCGGCCGGTACCGCCACATCCAGCAGCCGCGCGCCGAGGACCGTCTGATACGTCCAGTCCCGGGCGAACTCGCCCCGCGCCCGGGCATAACGGGCAAGCGCCTGCCCGTCGGAGAACGCCAGGATGAACCGCACCCCGTTCCGGTCGGCGGTCAGCATCCCCCGCTCACGGTCCGGCGCGTCCGCCTCACCCAGCGGCACCAGCACCGCCGTATGCCGGAATTCCTCCAGCAACTCCGCGAACCGCCGCCTGCGCGCCGCCGCTTCGGGATTCCCGGCAGCCGGCTCCGGAGCCTGCTCGGCCGGTGCCGGAACGTCCATATCCACGTAGTCGGACAAGCGGGACCTTGGTTTGTGCGCGTTCGCCGTACTGTCTTCCCCGTTGCTGGACACGATCGCAATCATCACATCGGCGCGTCTGCGGAGACAACGAGGGCTTACGAAGCTTTGACCACTCGCCTGCCCTCACCCGGCGACGGGCCAGGGGGTCGATGGCGTCAGGCGCCGGCATGAGCGGGAAGTACGAGGAGACGGCGCGGGGCGGCGGTGACGCCGAGGAGGGCCCGAAGTCAGTCGTCGACGCGATCGATTCCGTCGTTCGGTCCGCTCGCGGCGATCTCCGCTCTGACCGTGGCGACCGCTGAGGCCACCTGCTCCTGCACGGCCGCCCCGGGCGGTTCGCCCGGTACGGCGGCGACCAGGTCGCGGGCGAGGTGGTGCAGCCTGGTGTTGGTGTTCTGCGAGGCCAGGACCAGCACCCGCCAGGCCTCCTGGACACTCAGACCGAAGGACGCCATGAGGACGCCGAGGGCCAGGTCGATGACCGGTCGGGTCTGCATGGCGCGCCGCAACTGGACGAGCTCGATGCGCTGGTCGTCCGCGGCGATGCCACCGGGGGCTCCGACCGAGGCGCCATCACGGTTCGCCTCGCCATCGCCATCGCCCTCGCCGCCGCCGTTGCCGTCGGGGCGGGGGACGTCGAACAGCGTCCGGGTGCCGGTGAGGGTCAGCAGCCGTGCGACCGCGGGGCCGACCGTGCGCAGGGCGACCGTCTTTCCCTGCTTCAGCCCCTGTTCGCGCACGTCGAGCAGCACGTTCAGGGCGGAGCAGTCGCAGAACCCGACACCGCCGAGTTCAAGATCGACACCGCGCACCGCGGCGCCGAGAGCCGTGCGCAGGGCTTGGCCCAGCTGCTCGGCCGCGTCGAGGTCGAGTTCACCGCACACCGCCACGACGACCCGGTCGCCGTCAGGACGGACACCGATCTCGGGTACAGGGGCGGCGCCGGTGTGGCGCGCACCGCCCGCCTCCGCGCCGCCGCGGGCGTCCCCGTCTCCGGTGTGCGCATCGTAAGCAGGTTCCGGCATGTCCTCCTCCCTCGGCCACTTCACATGTCCCGTCCAGATTCACCCGCCACCCGTTATGCGTCAAGCGATACATGAAACGAAGTTCCGGCTTTTGTATACGTGAATGTCCCGCCGTACTATCGCCGCATGGAAGGAGTGCCCGAGTCACACAACGGATGGACGTTCCTCACCAACCACGCCCGCGTGCTGGCCGCCATCGCCGACAATCACAGTGCCCGCATCCGGGACATCGCCGCGCACTGCCGGCTCACCGAGCGGGCGGTGCAGAAGATCATCGCCGACCTCGAGACGGACGGTTACCTGTCCCATACGAAGGAAGGGCGTGGCAACATCTACCGGGTCCAGGCCGACAAGGTGCTGCGCCATCCCGCCGAGGCGGGTCTGAGCGTGGCGGCCCTGCTGTCCATGCTGGCCCAGGACGAGGCGGGCCGCGTCGGACGCCTGGAAACGGAGGGACGCGACCGCCGTTCGTGACCGGCGCGCGACGGTCCGTGAAGCGGACGGCCGGGCCGATCCCGGCGAGAGACGAAGGTCACGAAAACGTATCGGACATTTACCACTTCAATCTTCACGCCAGCCACACAAGTTGGTTAAGTTGACGCCCAGGCCGTACGACTGCCCTTCAGGGCAGGGGGCTTGAGGGCACCTGCAAGCAGGGTCGCCCGGATTCCTCCGCCGACCGACAGGCGGAGCACGGAAGGAGTACGTCTTCCATGGCGACGGATCGCAGCCCGCGCTCCCCAGGCAACATCGACGAACCGAGCCGGGCGGAGATCCAGCAGCGGGTCAACTCGCTCTACGACCGGGCCGAGAGCGACACGGGCACCTACAACATGACCCGGGCCAGGTCTAGCGGGACGCGCAGGGCGGTCACGTCCGTCGCCAACAGCGGCCGGGGGTCGGCCGATCCATCGCTCGAGGCGGTGGCCAGGCAGTGGTTCGACGTGGCGCGCGACCGCGTGGGGCCGACCGTGCCCGCGGTGCTGCCGAACGATCGTCAGCCGGCCCGTCCGGCTCGGCCCGCGCGCCAGGCGAGCGCACCGGAGCGGTCGGCCGAGAGTACCGTCGCAAGGGAGCTGGAAGCGGCCACCCGGCGGGTCCCGGAACTGACGGCCCGTGCCGTCCCCGCGCTTCCCGCCGCACCCGAGCCGCGCCCGGAGGAGCTCAGGGCCCTGTTGCCCGCCGTCCCCTCACCTGCCGCCGCCCCCTCCCCCGCCCGGGCCGAGCCCTCCGCCTCCGCTCCCGCGGACCGGCAGGCCTCGCTCAAGAACAGCAAGGAGCAGATCGGGCGGAAGCTCAGCACCGCCCGGGAGGTGCTGGCCCGCGCCCTCGCTCAGCCCATGCAGTCCCTTCCCATGCAGTCCCCACCCATGCAGTCCCTGCCCGCGCCGGTCGCGCCCATGCAGTCCCTGCCCGCGCCGGTCGCGCCCATGCCCTCCCTGCCCGCGCCGGTCGCGCCCATGCCCTCCCTGGCCATGCCCTCCCTGCCCACGTCCTCGCTGCCCGTGACCGGGGCGCAGCCCGCCGAGTCACAGCCGGTCCAGCAGCCCTGGGACACAGCGGAACAGCAGGCGTTCCGTGCGGAGATCACGGCCGCGTGGGCGGGACGGCCGCCCACCGCCGCTCCGGGCACGGCCTCACCGACCGGCTCGGAGGGCCTCCTCACGGCAGGTGAACCCGGCTTCGGCGCACCGGCATCGGGCTTCACGGCAGCCGAAGTCGCCTTCACGGCGGCCGCTCCCGGTTATCCGGCCCCGGACCTCGGTGTCACCACACCGCCGTACGGCTATCCGATCTCCGAACTCGGCCTGACGGCACCGGAGTCGGGCCTTACGGCGCCCGGCCTCATCGCTCCCGGCGCAGGCCCGGTCGCGGCCGTGGCCGCACCCGGATACCCGGCGTCCGAACTCGGCTTCATCACACCGCCGTCGGGCTATGCGACTTCCGAACTCCCCCTTGCCGCGCCGGAGTCGGCCTATGCCACACCCGGCTTCGCGCCTTCCATGCCCTCCGCGCCCATGCCGAGCCACCAGGCGCCCATGGGGGACCTTCTCACCGGGGGCACCGGCTATCCGTCCGCTCCCGCCGTCACGGTCCTCACGGCCCCCGCCGCCCCGCTCCCCGAGGTCGTGGCCCCGGCTGCCGCCCCCGCCGATGTCACGGTCAGCGCCACCGGGACGGCCTACCTGGGGAAGGCGGACAAGGCTCTGGCCTTCGCCCGGGCACAGATCGGCCGACCGTGCGTATGGGGAGCGACGGGGCCGGAGTCCTACGACTGCTCCAGTCTCACGCAGGCCGCGTGGCGGACCGCCGGCGTGACGCTGCCGCGCTCCGCCATCGACCAGGCCAAGGCCTTCACCCGGATCAGTCTGGCCGAACTGCGCCCCGGAGACCTCGTCTTCTTCTTCGACGACCTCAGCCACACCGGCCTGTGCACGGGCAACGGCATGATGATCCACGCCCCGGGTCCGGGCGCGTACATCCGCGAGGAGGCGATCCTCCCGTTCGGGGAGGGCGCCCTGCGCGGCGCAGTTCGACCCGCCTGAGGTGCGGCGAGCGGTGTGACGGAGCCCGGGCGTGGCCGGTCGGCGGGGGCGCTCAGCGCAGCGCGGAGTTCGGACGCGCCTGGGCTCGTCTGGCGTTGTTGTAGGCGCGCAGGAGGTGTTTGGAGACGGCGCAAGGCGACATGTCGAAGTGACACTGACGGCAGGTGCGTGCGTGCTCCTCGTAGGCGTTACGGGAGACTTGCAGGGCGTCCTCAGGCGAGGGCATGGGGGTCCTCCGAACGAAACGACGGTTACCCGGGGCCTTGGCTACTCATCAGTAGGGCCCGCGTCAAGAGGATTGGATCATGTTACTTACGGTAGCGGAAAATACGATTCCGGCCAGAAAGGAACACTCTTGATCAGCGAGGACGGCGGGCAGCGTGCCGCGCGGGTGTTCGACGCGCTCGGGTCCGTGTACGAGGAGGCGTTCGCGCACTCGGAGGCGCATCGCAGGTCCCTGGAGTGGCTGCTGGGGCGGCTCGCCCCGGGCGCTCGAGTGCTGGACGTCGGCAGCGGGACGGGGCGGCCGACGGCCGAGACCCTGGCCCGGGCGGGCCATCAGGTGCTCGGAGTCGACGTCTCCCCCGTCATGGTGGAACTGGCCGCCCGGCAGGTGCCAGAGGCGGAGTTCCGGTGTGCCGACGTACGCGAACTCCCTCTGGAAGACGGTTCGTTCGACGCCGTCTGCGTGTACTTCTCGCTGCTGCAACTGGATCGGACACAGCAGTCCGAGCTGGTCGGGCGGCTGGCTCGGGCGCTGCGGCCGGGCGGCAGTCTCGTGCTGGCCACCGTGCCGCTGGACGTGGTGGAGGTCGACGCCGTGTTCATGGGACAGCCCGTGCGGGTGACCAGCTTCGCCGGCCAGGATCTCGTCGACGTGGTCACCGGGGCCGGTCTGACCGTGTCGGCCCAGGAGAACGTGCTGTTCACGCCCGACCATCCCGACGCCGTACCGGAGCCGCATCTCTTCCTCTACTGCGGCAAGGAGTAGGACCGTCGGGGCCCGCGGGCCGCTTGGACCCCGTGGACCCCCCGGCCCGCGGACCTCTCAGGCCCCGCGGACCTCTCAGGCCCCGCGGGCCACTCTCAGGCCCCGCGGGCCCACCTTGCCGGAGGTGAGCGCCAGAACCAGCGCCGCCGAGCCTGTGCCCAGCAGCGCTCCGGCCACGACGTCACCCGGGTAGTGCACCCCGGTGTGAACCCGCGAGTAGCCCACCGCGCAGGCGAGCAGGCCCAGCGGGACCGCGGAGACCGGCAGGGTCGGGCCGACCGCGGCCGCGAACGCGACGGCCGAGGCGGTGTGCCCGGACGGGAACGACGCCGAGTGCGGCATCGGCACGTGCCGCCCCGGGAACGGCGAGTCCTCGCCGCGGTGCGGTCGGGGACGGCGTACGAGCTTCTTGCCGAGCAGGTTGGCGGTCGCCGAGGCGACACCGATGGCCGCGACGCCGAGCACCGCGGCGCGGCGCGGGCGCCCGCCCCGCAGGGCGAGCGCGGCGGCGACCGTGAAGGAGAGCTTGGAGTGGTCGGCGGCCGCCGACAGCCGGCGCAGCGCGGTGTCCAGGGTCGGCGTTCTGGTCACGGTGACCGTCTCGTACAGGGCCTGGTCCATGGTGACGAGGTCACGGACCAGACTCAGGGCGGGCACCGTCGGCCGGCTGTCAGACATCGTAGGCCTCCTTGATCGATCGAGGGTCGGGATGGCCGAGCGCCAGGCGGACGATGCGCCGCCAGTCGACCGTGGGGGGCGCATAGGCCGCGCCCGGGCGGTGCCGGGGCACCCGGACCCGCAGCGCGGCGGGCCGTACCGTGCACACGACAGGGGTGGCCAGTTCGAGTGCCTCGCCGTCGACGGCCACCGCGATGCGCTTCCGGTCGGCGTCGACGACGACGCGCCGGGACGTCACCGAGGTGATGCTGCCCGCGCGCTCGCCGAGCAGCGCGAGTTCGGCGGCCTGGGCCGCGCTCTCCACCCGGACACCGATCACACCGAGCACTCCCGCGTCCAGCCGGGGCCGCCGTCCGCCGCCGAGCGGGTCGGCGCGCGCGTAGGCGTTGTTGCTGACCAGAAGGGCCTGCGGCGCGTGCACGTGGGTGTCGTCCGCCTGGACGTCCAGGGTCGGGCCGGCCTCGCCCTGGAGCAGGTCGGGCAGGTGGTCGAGCGCGGTGGCGGCCTTGGCGTCGCGGTAGTCGGGGCTCTGCACTATCTCCGCGTACGCCCCGAAGGAGACGGTGTTGACGAAGGCCCGTCCGCCGACGTCCCCGAGGTCCACGCGGAGTTCGACGCCGTTGGTGAGGGCGTCGAGGCTGTGGGTGGGGTCCGTGCGGTCGAGGCCGAGGTCCATCGCGAAGTGGTTGCGGGTGCCGGCAGCGATCACCAGGAAGGGCATGTCGTGTTCGGCGGCCACGGCCGCGACCAGCGCCTGGGTGCCGTCACCACCCGCGACGCCGAGCAGGTCCGCACCCTCGGCGACGGCCCGCCGGGCCTCCGCCTCCGGGTCGGTGTAGACGCCGTCGGTGCCGAGCAGCACCACCTGGGCGCCGAGCGCCTGGGCGCGCTCCACGAGGCCGTGCTTGACGACCTTGCCGCCTCCGGAGAGCACGTTCATGATCAGGACCGGCCGGCGCGGCGGCGGGGTCTTCCGGCCGTGCGTGCCCTTGGGACGGCGGACGCTGCGCAGCGAGGCCCGGGCCGAGGCCAGGGCCCCCGCCCACAGGGCGAGCGCGCCCACCGCCACCGGCCACAGGCCGGACAAGGCGTACATCACCACCACGCCCACGGGCGCGGTGACGGCCACCAGCCCGCCGAGCAGCCGGGCTCCGCCCCGGTGCGCCAGCATCCACCACACGCCCGCCCCCGCCAGCGCGAGGAGGACGAAACCGATGAACAGGATCAGCCAGCCGCCGGAGCCCGCGCCCGCCATCACCACCCCGACGCAGGCGGCGAGCAGCACCAGGGCGAGCCGCGCCCAGCCCCGCGCGCGGGAGACCGCGTCCCGCTGGGCCGGGTCGATGTGCGACAGCGCCCGCTTCGTCCTACGTGTCTCGTTCACCGTGCGCCCGCCATGCTCCGAGGCCCCCTCTTGTGCGTCGACAGCGCCGACGATCCCGATCAATTGTCCATGGCGGAGCAGCCGGATGTGCCCGTGGTCCCCGTGTTCGTGCGCGTGTCATGCCGATGCCCGTACGCCGGGGGGTGAGGTTCACCGGGGCGGCGGCACGGCGGGGGCACGGGGAGGGGGCCCGTCGGCAGTGCGACGGGCCCCCGGTGGAGTGGCTGAATCTCAGTACTTACGGCGTGCGTTGCGGAACAGGACGGCGAAGCCGGCGATCACCAGCAGTCCTCCGCCGGCCGCGGGCCAGAGGTTGGCGCCCGTCTCGGCGAGGCCGCCGGTCTGGACCGCCTGGGGTTCGGTGCCGCCGGGGATGGTGGTGTCGGTCCCCGTGCCGGCCGGGCTCTGCGACTGCTCGGGAGTGGTCACGGGAGTGGTCGCGGGAGCGGTCGCCGGGGTGCCGATCTCGCCGCCCGAGCTGCTCGCCGGCGCCGAGGTGGCCGCCTTGGCCGACGGCTTCGTGTACACGCGGGGCCCGGTGGTGGCGGAGTTTCCGCCGGAACCGGCGTTGCCCTCGGCGGGCTCGGTGGTCACCGGTGCCTGGGGGGTCTGGGACGGCTGCTGCGTACCCCCGTCGGCTCCGTTGCCGTTGCCGTTGCCGTTGCCGTTGCCGTTGCCGGAATCGTTGCCGCCGCCGTTGGCGTTGCCGTCGCCACCGGAGCCGTTGTCGCCGGCATTGCCGCCGCTGCCGGAGCCGTCGTCACCGCTGCCGGAGCCGTCGTCACCGTTGCCGCCGCCGTTGCCGGAACCGTTGTCACCGTTTCCGGAGCCGTTGTCGCCGCCGGTACCGTCGCCGTTACCCGCGCCGCAGGTGCGGCCCCCGTTGATGCAGTCGACCATCTCCCGCATCAGGTCCTCGTCGAAGACGTTGATGAAGTCGCCGTGGTCGGTCACCGGCTTGTGCAGCTGCTCCGGGAAGGAGTCCACCGCGAACAGCGGAGTCGTCCTGCCGCCGTCCTGCAGGCTCGGCGCGTCGACGTCGTACACGATGCGCTGCACCAGCTGCGGAACGGCCTTGAAGCCGCTCGGGCAGGTGCCGTCCGCGGCGGCGAAGGCCACATGGGTGCGGTGGTTGGCACTGTCGATGTTGCTGCCGTCCCAGCAGCTCTGGAAGCGGAAGGTACGCACCACGTCGCTGCCGGACGGGCAGAGCGGGTACTTGTCCTTCAGCTGCCGGTCCTCGAAGCCGGTGCAGCTCCAGGACGCGTTGGCGTTGGCCGTGCCGTTGACGAAGGCCTTGGCGTCGCCGGTGATGACGCGCAGCAGCCGGGGCATCTCGGTGACCTGGGTCCGCGGGTTGCCGACGAAGGTCAGCGTCACGTCCTTGGGGGTGACGATCTTGCCGGCGTTGCCCTCGATGCCACCACCGGGGCTCTGCGCGTCCCGCTCCTGGGTGCCGTTCTGCAGGCGCAGCACGGGCCAGTAGTAGGTGGACTTGTCACCCTGGTCCACACAGCTGGTCCGGGCCTTCGCCAGGTCGTCGTCGGAGGCGAAGGCGGTGTTGGACTGGTTGCCGACGTAGTCGTGGAAGTGGTGGGCGCCGTTGCTGACGCCCGGGGCCACGATCACGTTGTCGGAGTTGAACAGGCCGTTCGCGTTCACTCCGCAGCTGGTGACGAACGTGCCGCGGGAGGGGCCTGAGCTGGGATCCGGGGTCTGCTGCGTCGGCTGGACGCTGTTGATGTCGGCGTAGTCCGCGGCCACCGGGCCGTTTCCGGCCTGGCCGCCGTTGCCCTGCTGGCCGCCGTTGCCCTGCTGACCGTTGCCCTGCTGGTTTCCGTCGCCGTTCTGGTCGTCGCCCGCCTGATCACCGTTCTGGTTCTCGTCGCCGTTGCCGTCGGCGCCTTCGTCGGCCTGGTCGTCGTTGGCTCGCAGGGTGCAGCCGGCGAGGTCCTCCAGGCCCTCGGGGCGGTCACCGGCCCGGTCGATGGCCTCCGCGATGCGCTGGATCGTCGCGCCGCGCTTCTCCTTCAACGGGTTCATGACCGCGTTGTCCGCGAAGCCGGCGTCCTGCCGCACCGCATCCGCCGACTCCTGGAGTTGGCGGTACGCGGCGGCGATCTGCTCGTCCAGCAGGGCGAGTTCGCGGGCGACCTCGGGCGAGGCCTGCTCCGGGACGTCGGTCAGCTTGCTGCCGACGTCCGGACAGTCGATGGTGACGGCGCTGTTGCCGCCCCGCTTCACGGAGTTGCCGTCGGAGCCGTCCTCGGTGGCCGAGGCGTAGACATTCACCGCCATCAGCCCACCGCCGCCGAGAATGAGCGCCAACGCCGCGAAAGTCGCGCGGCGTCCGCCCGTCTGGCGTCTGCGCCTGTTCTGTACCAAGGAGTGCTCCTACACGTCGTCGGCGGCCATGAGCATGAAGTCCCCCGGCCCTATACGCAACCGGGCACAGGAGTGTTCAGCCGCACCACGAATTCATAGCAAGATCTCAGACAGACGCCGCGTCCTGGGTCTTCGTGGCGGCCTGCCGCCGACGGCGCCCCCGCTCGTGCAGCAGACCCAGGGCGACGGCGGCGGCCACCGCGATGAGGTGTTCACGGCCGGCGAGGTTCGGCTTGGCGATCGACTCGAGGACCATGGAGCCGCCGGTGAGCGTGAACACGATGGGGGCGCGGCGGACCACCGAGAGATAGGAGAACAGTCCGACGACCGCCGCGGACGGGCCGGTGTCGAGCACCTGGCCGATCTCGGGCGGCAGTCCGAGACCCCAGCACCCCGGCCCCATCGCCATCATCACCCGCACTGTGAGGGTTCCGGCCAGGGTGGACGTGTAGGCGATCAGCAGGGTCCGGCGGCGGCCGAGGGCGAGTTCGGCCAGGGCGAAGGCGAGGAAGAGCTGCGTGATGCCCGCCCACACCGGCAGGTCGAGGGCAGGGACGTACAGGGAGACAGGGGTACGGAGCAGGGCGAGCCACAGCGGCAGGTCGCCCTGGACCCCGCCGAGGATCCGCACCCAGGTCGCGCCCGTGGGGTGCTGGGCGATGGCATGGAAGAAGATCACACCCCCACAGGCGACGAAGGCCAGCACCAGCGCGGCCGGCCCGCGCCTGCGCAACCGCCGGAGGGGATCGACGACGATGCCGTACCACTCGCCCCGCAGCGTCCGGCCTACGAACGCCAGGGTGCGGGAGAGCGCATTGCCTCGCGGCCTTCCCTCGGCACGGTCTACGCGCGGCTCGTCCCCGGCACGGTCGGCGCGCGGCTCGTCCCCGGTACGACCACCGCGCGGCCGGGCCTCGGTACGGCCACTGCCCGGCCGGGCAGTGGCACTGCCACCGCGTGGCCCGCCCTTGGTCCGGCCACCGCGTGAACCGCTCTGGGGACGGCCACCGCGCGGCCCGCCCTCGCCACGGCCCGCGCGCGGCTCGTCCCCGGCACGGCTTTCGCGAGGCCGCTCCACGTCCGGACGCAGGATGCTCAAGGTCTCCCCCAAACACTCGTCGCACGATGTTTCCTACGAGTCACGACCCGGAAGACGCAAGGACGGCCCGCGAGGATTACTCCCGCGCAGGCCGTCTACCTCACATTCCGACCACGTCCCGGTAAGGCGGGTGCGGCCGGGGAGATACGGAGGCGCTGAGGCGGCAGGCGACCACCGGGCCCGATGACACCCGGTCACGCCCCCGTAACTCCAGTGGGCTAATGTCACCGCTGTGGAACGCACTGACCAGCGGAACATGACCCGGGCCGGGTTACCTCGCGCGGCGGGGCCGGCCGGTCCCGGCGTCGTTGGCCCCCTTCCTCAACCCCTGCCTCTTCCGCCCCGGGCGACCGCCGCGTGAAGCGACCTTCGCCGGTCGAGGCCCGGCCCGCCGCCGAACCCGTACCGTCCCTGCTCGCCGACGGTCTGCTCACGGAGCGGCTGGCACTCGCGGTACCCGAGGACACCCGGGTCGTGGTGGCGCAGTACGAGATTCCACCGGGCCGCTCGCTGCCCTGGCACTACCACGAGGGCCGGGTCGTGGCCGTGGTGACCGCGGGCGTCCTGACCCGGACCCTGGCGGACGGATCCGAGTGCGTGACGCCCGTCGGCGGGTGCGTCGTCGAACCGGTGGGGCCGCAGGGCGTACACATGGCGGAGAACCGGGAGCCGGAACCCCTGCGCATCTGCGCCCTGTTCTTTCTGCCGCAGGGCAGGCCGCTGTCTACGCGCGCAGAACCGCCGGACCAGGTCGCCTGCGGCTGACGCCGGCGGGCCCGTCGGCGTCAGCACTGTGGCCGGGGGCCCGTCTCCTGCACCGGGAACGCCTGCTCGGCGCCCGGCAGCACGGGCGCGGGCAGGGTGACGACGTCCTCCTGGGCCCGCAGCAGCTGCTCCGCAGTGTGCTCGGGCAGCGCCGGCGCGACCGTTCCGGCGGAGGTGAAGCGGAAGACGGAGGTGAGGTCGCCGAAGGTGCTGCGCCGCCATCCGCTGATGTTGGGCTCCATGACCCCGGTGAGCCGTTCCAGGAACCGCAGGGTCGAGGTGTGGTCGAAGGGTTCCGTGGCCACCCAACCGCCCACCGTCCAGGGCGAGACGACGATGGCGGGGACCCGGAACCCGCCGCCGATCGGCAGCCCGGCGACGAACTCCCCGGGTGTGTCCACCGGCGGTGTGGGCGGCGGCACATGGTCGAACAGGCCGTCGTTCTCGTCGTAGTTGAGGATGAACGCGGTCTTGCGCCACACCCTCGGGTTGGCCGCGATGGCCTCGATCTTGGCGGCGACGAAGGCCGCTCCCGCCGCCGGCAGGTGGTCCGGGTGCTCCGACTGGTGCCCGGGCGGGACCAGCCAGGACACGGTCGGCAGCCGGTCGGCCCGGGCGTCGTCCTCGAAGGTGCCCTCCGGCTGAGGCCGTACGCCCCGCTCGTACAGCTCGGAGCCGGGGAGCGCGTTCCTGAACGTGGCGAACTGCTCCAGCAGGTTGCAGCCGTAGTCGTCCTCCTGCTGGTACACCTTCCAGCCGACCCCGGCCGTCTGGAGCCGTTCGGCGTACGTCGTCCAGCTGAACGGCGTCGGGGCGGAGTTGCGGACGACCGGCCCGCCGTGGGCGCCCTCGGGGTCGATGGTGCCGGTCATCCACATCAGGCGGTTCGGCCAGGTCGGGCCGAGGACCGAGCTGAAGTAGTGATCGCAGACGGTGAAGGTCTCGGCGAGGGCGAACTGGAACGGGATGTCCTCACGCGTGTAGTAGCCCATGACATAGGGGGCGTTGGCGCCGTCGGCCGTGCGGTGGGCCGAGAGCCAGCGGTCCATCCGGCCGCCGTTCCAGGCTTCGTGCTGCACCGACCAGGCGTGGCTCGTGGACGGGATGGCCTGGGCGCTGGAGGTGCGGGTGTCCAGGTGGAAGGGCAGGAGGTAGCCCGCGGGGTTCCCGGTGTCCGGCTGGTAGAAGACGGAGCGTCCGGTGTCGAGGGTGAGCGCGTCGGGGTCGGCGAAACCGCGCACACCGGACAGGGTGCCGAAGTAGTGGTCGAAGGAGCGGTTCTCCTGCATCAGCAGGACGACGTGTTCGATGTCGGCGAGTGAGCCGCGCCGGGACGGTCCGGCCGCGACGGCCTTCTGCACGCTCGGCGGGAGGAGGGAGAGGGTGGCCGCCGCCCCCAGCGCGCCCGCGGCCGAGCCCAGGAGTCTGCGTCGGGTCAACTCGGCCATGTGTGGTGTGTCCCTCGGTGAGCGGGGGAAGCGGAGGAAGGCACCGGCCGGTGCCCCGCGCGAGACGGGCCACCGCTCGTTCTCCGCCCGGGCCGGGGACGCGGAGACCGCGGAACCGGCGCCGGACGGACCGTCCGTCGGACGGTGGGCGGCCCCGCCTGGTTCAGGACCACAGCTCCTCGCCGTCGCACACCCGCACCCCCATGTTGCTTTCCATCATCAGCAGCGCCGCGTCCGCGAGATCGGCGTGGATGTGGGCGACGGCGTCCCGTGGGACGGTCACGTCGATGTGGCGGATGTGGGCGTCGAGCGCCGAGTACAGGACGCACTGCTCGGTGACCTGTCCGCACAGCACGACGTGGTCGATGCCCTCCTGGCGGAGCAGGTAGGACAACGGCGTCTCGAAGAAGATCGAGTGCCGGGCCTTCAGGATGAACAGGGACCTCTGGTCGGGCAGCAGCGGCTCGACGAGTTCCGCGTGCGATCCGGACAGGGCCTTGTCGAGGAGTTCGCCGTGGTGGGAGCGCCACTGGCCGAAGTTGTCGTTGACGTAGACGACGGGCACACCGGCGTGGCGGGCCCGGTCGACGAGACCGGCGGCCACCGGGACCACTTCGCGGGCCGACGGCAGAAGCAGCTCGGCGTCCGGGTGGTCGTAGGAGTTGATCATGTCGATGACGATCAGCGCGGTCTTGCTCATGCCGCTATGGGTTCCCGGCACAGCACGGATATGACGGCACATCACTCTTCCGCACGAGAGAGCGGCCGGGCTCCCTTCCCGGGATCCCGGCCGCTCCCCTGCCTCGGACCGCGACGCTCAGCTCTGCCGGGCCGGCGCCTGCCTCATCGCGTCTCCCGGAACGGCACGTGCTGCCCGGCGACGGGGTCGTACTTGCGCAGGACCAGCCGGTCGGCGTCGTTGCGGCGGTTCTTGCGCGTCACATAGGTGACACCGGTACCGGCGGTGGACCTCAGCGTGATGACGGGGCGCGCTGTACTGCGGGCCATGGGGGCCTCCTCTCACACCGACTCGCACCCACTGAACGGTGCATGTCAGTCAGGAGCTGCAACAGGGGGCGGGGCCGCCGCATTCCCCGACAGGGCCGCCCGACCGCGAATCTCGGTGGCGGGCGCCGCGACCTGCTCGGTTACAGTGCTCCGCCGGTAACTCGCCGGTACCGAGAGGAGACACAGCGGTGCGCTTTGGGGTGGGGAACGTGGGGCATGTGGGGCACATGGGGCGGTGGTTGACGCCGGCGGTCCTGGCGACGGGCCTGATGACGGGATGCGCGGCCGAAGAGGCGGGCCCCGGCTCCGCGTCGGGGGCGTCCACGGGGGCATCCGCGGGGACGGCCGCGAAGGTCGCGCAGCGCGGAGGGTCCGTCGGGGCCTCCGGGTCCGCCTGTGAACTTCCCGTCACCTTCGACGTCGCCGAGTTCTGGAAGGCCAAGGCCGTCGACGCCGGGGAGGCGACAGCCGCCACCGGCGACCTGGCCGACCTCGCGGACGCCTTCCTGCGCCAGGGCCCGGTCACCATGGCGTGCGAGATCGACGCCAAGCCCGCCGGGAAGATCGGGTTCCTGCGGGTGTGGACCGGTGAGCCCGGCGATGCCGACGCGCGTGCCGTGCTGAAGGGCTTCGTGGCCGCCGAGCAGGGCGCGAGCGCGGCGAAGTACCGCACGGTCCAGGCGGGCGACGTCACCGGCACCGAAGTCGAGTACGTCACCAGGAGCGAACTCCTCGATGAGACGAAGAAGGAGCACGCCCTCGCCGTCACCACGTCCGAGGGTCCCGTCGTCCTGCATCTGGGCGGCATGGACACCGCGGAGCACGAGGCGATGCTCCCGGCGTACGAGCTCGCCAAGAGCACGCTGCACGCCACCGGTTGAACCGGCCCAGGCCCCGGCCGTACTCCCGGGGGCGGCCGAGGACCGGGGCGTGCTCACGCGCCGCGGTGAGCCGCCCCCGCCGCCGGCCGAGGACCGGGGACTCGTCCGGCCGGTCGACCGGCCGGAGCCGGGGCGGTCAGCGGCCGAGCAGGGCACGCATCCGCCCGGCTGCGCGTACGGCGGAGTCGCCGCAGCAGTTGTTGAACAGCACGTGCACCTGCTCGGCCCCCCGGGCGAGCGCCCGCACCCTCGGCACCCACTCACGGAGCTCGGCGTCGGTGTACTCGTGCCGGAAGCGGTCCTCCTTGCTGCCGGTGCCCCAGGCCGGGCTGCGGCCGTGCAGGCGGACGACCGCCAGCCGCCCGCAGGTGACGGGCGTGACGGGGGGCACCGCGGAGGGCAGGGACTGCTCCATGTCGACGGCGACGGCGGCGAAGCCGTGGGACCGCAGCAGTCCGGCGGTCGCGTGCTCCTGCTCGCCCCGCCACCAGTCGGGATGCCGGAACTCGACGGAGACCGGCCACCCGGCGGTGCGCTCGGCGCACTGGGCCAGGAACGCTTCGGCCCGTGTGCCGGGGCGGAACCACGGCGGGAACTGGAAGAGGACGGCGCCCAGTCGCCCCGCGTCCCGTAACGGCCGGATCCCGTCCGTGAACCTCCGCCACACCTCGTCCAGGGCCTTGGGGCTCCGGATGTCGTCGGGCAGCCCCGGTGGCAGTACGGCGGACCGGGTGGGGTGGCCGGTCAGCAGGGAGAAGGCCTTCACGTCGAACACGAAACCGTCGGGAGTGCGCTGCGCCCACAGTCCGCTGGTGCGCTCGCCCGGAAGCGCGTAGTAGGTGGCGTCGACCTCGACGACCGGCAAGCGTTCGGCATAGTGGCGCAACCGTCCCTCCGCGTCGCGCCGCCCGGTCGGGTACCAGCCGCTGGAGACCAGCGTCCGGTCCGTCCAGGAGCACGAGCCCACGAGAATCTCACCCATGGCGAGCGACTACCCCGCCGGAACGCGATCTCTCCCGTCGCGCGGATGCACATCCGGCCAGGTGTGGCGCATTCTTGCTGTGTCGCCCAAGCGGCGGCGCACGGACGAGGTAGGGCCTGATGACTGGGATGGCCGGAAACGAGCGGACGCCGTCCGGGCCGCCACCCGCGCTGCTGACCGGGGCCGTGGCGGACGCGCTGCGGGCGACGGGCGGCCGCGTCGGTGGCGTGTACCTGTGCTCGGCCACGCCCGGGCTGCTGCGCCTCGCGGTCCTCGCGGGGCTGCCCGGTCCGCTGTTCCGCCCCTGGTGGCGGGTGACCGTGGACCGGCCGTTCCCGGTGGCCGACGTGCACCGGACGGGCGTACCGGTGGTACTGGCGAACGCCACCGAGATGATGCGCGACTACGCGCAGCTCGCGGCGGGCCTGCCCTTCCAGTTCGGTTCGATCTATGTGCCCGTCGTGGCGGACGGACGGTCCTTCGGGGTGCTGGCCGTTCTGCGCCCGGCGGCGGCCGACGCGGCGGAGGTGCAAGGGGAGTGTGAGCGCCTGACGGGGGTGGCGGACTCCCTGGGAGCGGCCCTGCTGCGGCTCGACGCGGACGGCGGGGACGCCACCTGGGACGGGGAACCGCTGTGCGTACGGCCGCCGGCCGCGGGGCCGGCCCCGGGACGCGTCGGGCGGTTCTCGTGGGACCCGGCGACGGACGTCGTCACCCTCGACGAACAGGCACGCGCCCTGCTCGGTCTGCCCCCGGGCGAGTTTCCGGGCACGCTGGACGACCTGGCCCGGGCCGTCGACCCGACGGACGCCCACCGGCTCCCCGGCCTGCTGCACCGGACGGCCCGGGGCCGGCCCCCGCCGCTGCCGCTCCAGGTGCGCACCACCGAGGGCGGCCTGCGGCTCCTCGAGCTGTGGGAGGCGACGGGCGCGGCGACCGGCCCGCCCGATGCCGTCGCGTCCGCGGCCACGCCCCGCCCCATCGCCGGCGTCCTCCTCGATCCGGGTCCGGGCGCGCTCGCCGACGGAGCCGCCGACCTCCTCCCGGAGGGGGTGTTCTGTCTCGACCGGCTGGGGCTCGTCGTGTACGCCAACCCGCGGGCCGGGCATCTCCTGGGCGTGCCGCGGGACCGGCTGGTCGGCCGGTCGCTGTGGGAGGCCGTGCCGTGGCTGAACCAGCCCACGTCCGAGGAGCATCTGCGCGGCGCCCTGCTGTCGCCGGAGCCCGCGCACTTCCATGTGCGGCTTCCCGTCGCCGACGGCCGTTCCGCCGTCCCCCGGCCGTACGAGGGCGACTGGCTGCGCATCTCCCTGTACCCGGGCGCGGATCTCGTCACCTGCACGGCGGTACCGGCGAACCGCGTGCCGGACGGCACGGCCCCCGAGCCCCCTGAGACGGATCCGCCCGCGCCCGGCACCGCCGCCTCGACCGCCCCGCTCTACCGGCCCATCGTCCTGGCCATCGCGCTGACGGAGGCGGTGACCGCGCGCCAGGTGTCGGCGGTGGTGATGCAGGAGCTGCTGCCCGCGTTCGGCGGCCGTCGGCTCGCCATCTACCTGCTCCAGGAACGGCACCTGTATCTGGCGTGGGAGTCCGGCTTCCCCAAAGGGTTCCTGCGCCCCTTCGAAGGCGTGGCTCTGGACGCCCGGCTGCCCGGCGTGGAGACCCTCACCACGGGCCGGCCGCTCTTCTTCGACTCGATGCCGCAGCTGTCGGCCGCCTATCCGGGTATCGCCCTCGACGCGTCGGAGGGCGCCCGCGCCTTCCTGCCGCTGATCGCCTCGGGACGCCCGGTCGGCTCGTGCATCCTCGGCTTCGACCGCTCGCGCAGTTTCAGCTCCGAGGAACGCACGGTGCTGACCGCGCTGGCCGGGCTGATCGCCCACGCGATGGAGAAGGCGCAGCGCTACGACACCGAGGCCGCCCTCGCCCGAGGGCTCCAGCAGGCCCTCCTCCCCCGGCGGCTGTCGCAGCACGCGCGCGTGCAGACCGCCGGGCGCTATCTGCCGGGCACCGAGGGCATGGACGTGGGCGGCGACTGGTACGACGTCGTGGAGGCCGGGGACGGGCTGGCCCTGGTGATCGGGGACGTGCAGGGGCACGGCGTGCAGGCGGCGGCCACCATGGGGCAGCTGCGCAGCGCGGTGCGGGCGTTCGCGCTGGGCGACCGGCCACCCGAGGAGGTCATGGGCGGCACGAACCACCTCCTCATCGACCTGGACCCCGGACAGTTCGCCAGCTGCTGCTACGTGCGGCTGGACCCCGCCACCGGGGTGGCCAGGGCGGTGCGCGCCGGGCACCTGCCGCCGCTGCTGCGCCACCCCGACGGCCGAACCGAGGTCGTGGACCTGCGCGGCGGCGTGGTGCTCGGGGTGGACCCGCGCGCCCACTACCCGGTGACGGAGCTGCGGCTGGAGCCGGGCGCGATCCTCGCCCTGTACACGGACGGGCTCGTCGAGCGGCCCGGCGAGGACATCGACGACGGCATCGCGGAGCTGCGCCGCGCCCTGGCCGGGGCCGGTGCCCGGCCCGGGCGGCCTTCCCCCGCCGGAACCGACGCCTTCGGGCCGGCATCCGGCAGCCCTCCCGCCCGTTCCCTCGCGGACGTCGCCGACCGGCTCACCGCTACGGCCCGGCAGGCCGCGGACCGGGCGGACGACATCGCCCTGCTCCTGGCCACCCGGCGGCCGGCGGACGACGGGCGACAGGCCTGACCCCCGGCTCGCGTGCGGGACGCGGCCCGTGACCGTGTGTGACGCCCCTCGCCTAGCGGGGCCGGGCAGTGTAGACATGGCACATGGTCCGACTCCTGGGGCGCTCGGATGCCCGGCCGGCCCGTCGTCCCCGGGGCCCGCGGGTCCGGCGCTCGCCCGAGTCCGCGCTGGGCAGGCGCAGTCTCGCCGCGCAGGTGTTCGTGCTCCAAGTGGTCATCGTGCTGCTGCTCGTCGTGGCCGCCGTGGTGGCGCTGCTGCTCCAGGTGCGGCACGACACCACCCAGGAGGCCCGTAACCGCTCCCTGGCGGTAGCGCAGACCTTCGCCAACTCACCGGGCATCATCCAGGCGCTGGACAGCCCGCACCCGACGGCCGTGCTCCAGCCCAGGGCCGAGGCCGCCCGCAAGGCGTCCGACATGGACTTTCTCGTCGTCATGAACACGGACGGCATCCGCTACACCCACCCCAAGCCGGACCGCATCGGCAAGAAGTTCGTCGGGAACATCCAGCCGGCGCTGGACGGCGGGGTCGTGGTCGAGGAGATCAACGGAACCATCGGCCGGCTGGTCCAGGCCGTGGTGCCGGTGAAGGCGCCCGACGGGAAGGTGGTCGGGCTGGTGTCGTCCGGCATCACCACCGCGCACGTCGGCGGCACCGCCGACCGCCAGCTGCCGCTCGTCCTCGGCAGCGCCGCGGTGGCGCTCATCCTGGCCACCGCGAGCACGGCGCTGGTCAGCCGCCGGCTGCTGCGCCAGACCCACGGCCTGGGACCGCGCGAGATGACCCGGATGTACGAGCACCACGACGCGGTGCTGCACGCCGTACGGGAAGGGGTGATCATCGTCGGCGGTGAGGGCGACCTGCTGCTCGCCAACGACGAGGCGCAGCGCCTGCTCGACCTGCCCCCGGACGCCGAACGGCGCCAGGTCCTCGAGCTGGGGCTCGACCGGGACACCGCCGAGCTGCTGGCCTCCGGGCGGATGGTCACCGACGAGGTGCACCTGGTCGGGGAGCGGCTGCTGGCGATCAACCAGCGGCCCACCGACCTGGCGGGCGGACCGGCCGGCAGCGTCGCCACCCTGCGCGACTCCACGGAGCTGCGCGCCCTCTCGGGCCGGGCGGAGGCGACCCGCGAGCGCCTCGACATGCTGTACGCGGCCGGGGTGGCCATCGGGACCAGCCTGGACGTCGCCCGGACCGCCGAGGAGCTGACGGAGCTGGCCGTACCCAGGTTCGCGGACTTCGCGACCGTGGATCTGTTCGACGCCGTCCTGAACGGCGAGGAGCCGGAGGCGCACGGCGCGCTGCGGCGCACGGCGGTGAGCGCGATCCGCAAGGGCGCGCCGCTGTACGCGGTGGGCGAGCGGATCCGGTTCGTGGACTCCAGCCCGCAGGCCCGCAGTCTCGGCGACGCCCGGGCGGTCCTGGAGGCCCGGCTCGCCCAGGCGCCGGGCTGGCGCGCCCAGGACCTGGAACGGACCGAGCAGGTCGTCGAGTTCGGCATCCACTCGCTGATCACCGTGCCGGTGCGGGCCGGTGCCCTGATCCTGGGCGTGGTCAGTTTCTGGCGTTCGGAACGGCCCGACCCGTTCGACCCGGACGAGGTGGTGCTCGCGGAGGAGCTGGTGGCGCGGGCCGCGATCTCCATCGACAACGCGCGCCGGTTCACCCGCGAGCACGGTATGGCGGTCACCCTCCAGCGCAGCCTGCTACCGCGCACCCTGCCCGAACAGAACGCCCTGGACATCGCCTACCGGTACCTGCCGGCGCAGGCGGGTGTGGGCGGTGACTGGTTCGACGTGCTCCCCCTGTCCGGGGCCCGGGTCGCCCTCGTCGTCGGTGACGTGGTGGGCCACGGGCTGCACGCGGCGGCCACCATGGGGCGGCTGCGCACCGCGGTGCACAACTTCTCGGCCCTGGACCTGGCCCCGGAGGAACTCCTCGGGCTGCTGGACGAGTTGGTGGCCCGTATCGACCAGGACGAGGCGGACGACGGCTCCGACGCGCCCGTCTCGGGGGCGACCTGTCTGTACGCCATCTACGATCCGGTGGCCCGGCGCTGCACGATCGCCCGTGCCGGCCATCCGCCGCCGGCGCTGGTACACCCGGACGGCCGGGTCGAGTATGTCGAGGTGCCCGCCGGACTCCCGCTCGGGCTGGGCGGGCTGCCGTTCGAGACGGTCGAGCTGGAGCTGGCCGAAGGCAGCTCGCTGGTGCTGTACACCGACGGGCTGGTGGAGGACCGGGAGCGGGACATCGACACCGGTCTCGAGCTGCTGCGCAGTTCCCTGGAGCGGAGCGCCGACGGCCCGCCCGAGGAGACCTGCCAGGCGGTCCTGGACGCTCTGCTGCCGCCCCGCCCGAACGACGACATCGCGCTGCTCGTCGCGCGGACCCGGGCGCTGGGCGCCGACCGGGTCGCGGAGTGGGACGTGCCGGTGGATCCGGCGGCGGTCGGCCAGGTGCGGGGGGCGGTGGTGCGGCAGCTGGCGCGCTGGGACCTGGACGACCTGTCCTTCACGACGGAGCTGATCCTGAGCGAACTGGTCACCAACGCGATCCGCTACGGCAGCGGCCCGGTGGGCGTCCGTCTGCTGCGGGACCGCACCCTGATCTGCGAGGTCTCCGACGGCAGCAGCACCTCACCGCATCTGCGGTACGCGGCGATGACCGACGAGGGCGGCCGCGGTCTGTTCCTCGTGGCGCAGCTCACCGAGCGCTGGGGCACCCGGTACACCTCCAAGGGCAAGGTGATCTGGGCCGAACAGCCGCTGCCGGGAGGCGAGTCGGCCGCGGATCGGCCGCGAGCCGGCCTCCGCCGGGACTCATAAATGATGCTTATGAGTCCATAGACCGGACCCGCGTACCGAGTAAGGTTTGCCTTAGTTTAGGCTTCCCTCGAGTCGATCTGTCGCCACTCGAAGGGAACCTGATCATGCCCCGCCCCCTGCGGGTAGCCATAGTCGGAGCCGGCCCCGCCGGGATCTACGCCGCCGACGCGCTGCTCAAGTCCGATGTGGCCGCCGACCCGGGTGTCTCCATCGACCTCTTCGAGCGCATGCCGGCCCCGTTCGGCCTGATCCGTTACGGCGTCGCCCCTGACCACCCCCGCATCAAGGGCATCATCAACGCCCTGCACCAGGTCCTCGACAAGCCGCAGATCCGCCTCTTCGGCAACGTCGACTACCCGACCGACATCAGCCTGGACGACCTGCGCGCCTTCTACGACGCGGTGATCTTCTCGACCGGCGCGACGGCCGACCGCGAGATGTCCGTCCCGGGCATCGAGCTCGACGGCTCCTACGGCGCCGCGGACTTCGTCTCCTGGTACGACGGTCACCCGGACGTGCCGCGCGCCTGGCCGCTGGAGGCCGAGAAGGTCGCGGTCCTGGGTGTCGGCAACGTCGCCCTCGACGTGGCCCGTGTCCTGGCCAAGACGGCGGACGAGCTGCTGCCGACGGAGATCCCGGCCAACGTCTACGAGGGCCTCAAGGCCAACAAGGCGCTGGAGATCCACGTCTTCGGCCGCCGTGGCCCGGCGCAGGCCAAGTTCTCCCCGATGGAGCTGCGGGAGCTGGACCACTCCCCCACCATCGAGGTGATCGTCGACCCCGAGGACATCGACTACGACGACGGTTCTATCGCGACGCGGCGCGGCAACAAGCAGGCCGACATGGTCGCCAAGACGCTCGAGAACTGGGCGATCCGTGACGTCGGCAACCGCCCGCACAAGCTGTTCCTGCACTTCTTCGAGTCGCCGACCGAGATCCTCGGCGAGGACGGCAAGGTCGTCGGCCTGCGCACCGAGCGCACGGCCCTCGACGGCACCGGCAACGTCAAGGGCACCGGCGAGTTCAAGGACTGGGACGTCACGGCGGTCTACCGCGCCGTCGGCTACCTCTCCGACAAGCTCCCGAAGCTGCCCTGGGACCTCGACTCGGGCACGGTCCCGGACGAGGGCGGCCGCGTCATCGAGGAGTCCGGCGAGCACCTGCAGTCCACGTATGTCACCGGCTGGATCCGGCGCGGCCCGGTCGGTCTGATCGGCCACACCAAGGGCGATGCCAACGAGACGGTGTCGAACCTGCTGGCCGACCACGCGGGCGGCCGTCTGCACACGCCTGGTTCGCCCGAGCCGGAGGCCGTGGACGCGTTTCTCGCCGAGCGCGAGGTCCGCTTCACCACCTGGGAGGGCTGGTACAAGCTGGACGCCGCCGAGAAGGCGCTGGGCGAGCCGCAGGGCCGCGAGCGCGTCAAGATCGTCGAGCGCGAGGACATGCTGCGGGAGAGCGGCGCGTAGGTCCGGCACGCAGATCCGGCGCGTGGGGTCCGGAGACCACGTCGGTCGCTCAGGCGGCCGCACCAGGTCCCCGGACCCCGACCCGCCCACCGCCCCCGGCCGTTGCCGCACCGAGGTCTGACCCGCACCGCGGCCTGCGGTGCGGGCGGCGGCGGCGGCCCGGGCTTCAGCGGTAGCGGGTGGCGAGGTCGCGGCCACCGACGACCGCCATGGCCGCGGTCAGCAGCAACAGAGCCGCCGCCCGGGCCGCGATGCCGGCGAGCAGCACCGCGGGGTCGGGGACCGACAGGTCCAGCCACGTGTACACGGCCGCGAGGCGCAGCACCAGGACCAGCAGCCCGAGCGCGGCCAGGGGCGGGGCAGCTCCCCGCCCGCCGGCCCCGCCCTGCGGATCCGCCACACCGGCCGGCCGAGCGCGCCCACGAAGAAGCAGGTGGTCGGCGCCCAGACGGAGTCGGCGGCGGCGGGCCGCACCACGACGCAAGCGCCCATGACGACACAGCAACACGACGCAGGGCGCCCATGACGACACAGCGGCCCGCGTACACGAGCCCTGCCGTCCCGGCGGGCCGGCACGAACAGCTCCGCAGGACACCGTTCCCGGCGAGGCGTTCAATGGGGCTCATGGGTGTTCGGCAGAAGACAAGACGCCACCTAGGGAGGCCCGGAGCGGCCCTGGCTCTGGCTCCGCTCCTACTGGTCCCCGGTGCCCTCGCCGCCGCTCCCCCGCCCCAGCCGCCTCCGCAGCTGACGTCGTCGGGCGTGGACGCGGCCGTCGGGAAACTCGACGGCATCGTGCGCGACGGGATGCGGCGGACGGGTGTGCCCGGGGTCGCGGTCGCCGTCGTGTACAAGGACCGGGTCGCCTACCTGAAGGGCTTCGGCGTCCGCCACGAGGGACAGTCCGCCAGCATCGACCCCGACACGGTGTTCGAGCTGGCGTCGCTGTCCAAGCCGCTGGCGTCGACCGTCGTCGCCGGGTCGGTGGGCGACAAGATCGGCTGGGACGACCCCGTGGCCCCGCACCTGCCCGGCTTCGCCCTCAGGGACCCGTGGGTGACGCGGCAGGTCACGGTGGCCGATCTCTTCGCGCACCGCAGCGGCCTGCCCGACCACGCGGGTGACCTGCTGGAGGACCTCGGCTACGACCGCGCGTACATCCTGAACCACCTGCGATACGAGCCGCTGGCCCCGTTCCGCGCCGCGTACGCCTACACCAACTACGGTCCGACGGCGGCCGGTCAGGCGGTCGCCGACGCCAAGGGCACGACCTGGGAGAAACTCGCCGAGGACACCCTGTACAAGCCCGCCGGGATGACCTCCACCAGCTCCCGCTTCGCCGACTACGAGGCCGCGAAGAACCGGGCCGACCTGCACGTCCAGGCCGCCGACGGCACCTGGCGGGCCGCCTATGTACGCGACGCCGACGCCCAGGCCCCGGCGGGCGGTGCCAGTTCCTCCGCCCGTGACATGTCCCGCTGGCTGCGCCTGCAACTGGCGAACGGCGAACTCGACGGCAGGCAGATCATCCCGGCCGAGCAGCTCGAACACACCCACATCCCGGCGATCGTCTCGGCGCCCCCGCCGGCCCCCGCAGGGCGCGCGGGCTTCTACGGCCTCGGCTGGAACGTCGGTTACGACACTCTCGGCCGCCTGCGCCTGAGCCACTCGGGCGCCTTCGCGCTCGGCGCCAACACCAACGTCACCATGCTTCCCGGCGAGGACCTGGGCATCGTCGTCCTCACCAACGGCAAGCCCCTCGGACTTCCGGACGCCATCGCGCAGAGCTTCTTCGACACCGCCGAGCACGGGAAGCCCACGGCCGACTGGCTCGACCTGATCGGAAAGGTCTACGCCCAGGAGGAAGCGGCGGGGCGCTCACCCACCGACTACACCGACCCGCCCGCGAACGCGGCCGCCGCCCGCCCCGACGCCACGTACACCGGGACGTACGCCAACAGCTACTACGGTCCGCTGACGGTCTCCGCGTCCGGCGGCGAACTGACCATGCGGCTGGGCCCGAAGCCGACGACGTTCCGGCTGACCCACTACGCCGGGGACACGTTCAGTTTCCGGACGGTCGGCGAGAACGCCGTCGGGCTGTCCGGCGTCACCTTCAAGGGCAACCGGGACGGCCGGGCGACGCGGGTGACCGTGGAGGCCTTCGACGAGAACGGCCTCGGCACCTTCACCCGCGAATAGACGTCCCGCCCCCGGTCAGCCGTCGTCGCGCGGGTAGGTCCGGATCACCTGGGCGTGTACGTCGGCCTGAAGGTAGGCGCTGCCGTAGTCGTCGGAGAGATACACACTCATCGTCGGCTCGCTGTCGAAGATCGTGGAGCCCGGGTTGATCACCAGGTAGCGGCTCGTCGGCTCGGGAACGCCCAGGGACCTGGCGGCCCGGGTGAGCAGCGTCGGCACGGCGTCCCAGTCGTAGACGTCCAGGTCGACGGGGATCGCGCCGTTCATGACACTGCCGCCCGGCCCGTCCTTCACCGCCACGTCCCCGCCGCGGTACATGTACCGGTCGTAGAGCTTGGGGTGTCCGGCGACGGGGGCGTCGGCGATGGCGTACTCCCCGTAGACCACGAGGCTGGTGACCTTCGTCCCGCCCATCGCGGCGGTCAGTTTCGCCACGGCCGTCCTGATGCCGTCCGCGCTGAGCAGATCCACCTTTCCCACGGCGACGGCGCCGCCGGAGGAGGGCGCCGACCGGGCGCTCTGCGACACGGACGGCGAGACGGACGCAGCCGACGTGCCCGCGCGACCGGTACCGCCGTCCTTCGTGTGCGGAACCAGCGTCCACACCAGAACACCCGCCAGGGCCGTGCCGACGACGCCTCCGACGACGGCCGGGCCGCGGCTGCGGCGCCTTCGGGGCGTGGCACCCGAGTACGGCACGGTGGGGGTGACGTCGGCGACCCCGGGCGGAGCAAGGGGATAGGAGGTCGGCGGGGCCTGCGGGACGCCGTGGGCCGACGCCGACGCCGGCACCGGCGCTGCCGGACGCGGTGCGTCCCCCGTCGCGTCCGCGGCCGCGGCCGCGAGCAGCCGGTCGACCTCCGCCGCGTCGGGGCGGGCCTGTGGGTCCCGGACGAGCAGCGCCCCGAGAACACCGGTCAGCGGTCCGGCACGGCGCGGCGCGGGCACGTCCTCGCCGAGTACGGCGGCCAGCGTGGCGAGGGTGCTCGCCCGGCGCAGCGGATGGTGTCCCTCCACGGCGACATACAGCAGCATCCCCAGCGACCAGAGGTCGGCGGCGGGACCGCCCTCCTTGCCGCTGACCCGTTCCGGCGCCATGAAGTCGGGCGAGCCGATGACGGCGCCGGTGGCGGTGAGACCCACGGAATCCCGGACCGCGGCGATACCGAAGTCGGTGAGCACGGGCCGCCCGTCGGGCCGCAACAGGACGTTGGCGGGCTTCACATCACGGTGCTCGATGCCGACGGCGTGCGCGGCGCGCAGCGCGGACAGCACCTCGCGGCCCAGCCGGGCGGCCTCGGCCGGCGGCATCACGCCCCGGTCGAGCCGGTCCTGCAGGGAGCCGCCCTCGACCAGTTCCATCACGATCCACGGATACGTGTTCTCGCCACCGTCGACGATGTGATGGATCGTGACGACGTTGGGGTGGTGGACGCGCGCCAGCGCGCGGGCCTCCCGCAGGACGCGCTCGCGCAGCATGCGCGCGCCCTCGGGGTCGTACTCGGCCAGGTCCGGGTCCGGGGGGCGCACCTCCTTCACGGCCACGTCCCTGCGCAGCGCCAGGTCGTGGGCGCGCCACACCAGGCCCATGCCTCCGCCGCCCAGTCGCCCGACCAGCTCGAAACGGCCGTCGACGACGCGTCTGTGGGGTTCCGCTGTGCTCATGGAGGGAGCTTAGGGGTACGGGCCGGCCGGCATTCCGTCGGCCGGAGGGGGCACAGCGCGAATGGTCCGCGAAGGCCACGGGCATGCTGTGAACGAGGTCACTTCGGGCGGGCCGTGCCGGAACCGTCTCCGGACCGCGCCCTCCTCGCCCATCGCCCTCCCCCACTAAGGACATGTGCTTTGGCTCTTATGTACCCTGACGCCCCCTCGGCCCGCCGCCCGGGCCGCTGCTGGACGATCCGTGTGGTCGGGCACCGGGACCGCTCCGCCTCGGTCACCTGCTCCTCGGCGTGTGTGATGCCGCCGCGCTCCCGGGACATCGCGGCCCTGCGCCGCTTCGCGGAGGCCCACGCGGCCGCGCACGCCAGAGCGGCGGCGGTGCATTCCGACGCCTCCTGCTGGTGCCGGCGGCAGCGGTGCGCGCTGCACGAGGGCACCCGGGCCGCCTGCGCGGGCACGGTCGTCCTCGTCCTGCGGCACGATCCGGCGGTGGGTCAGGTATGGACGCTCAGCGAAGTCTGCGCCGCGTGCGCCGCGTTGATGCCACACGCGCGCGTGCTGAGCCGGGCGGCTCCCCCACCGCCCCGCGTTCCGGCCCCGGCGACGGGCCCGGGACCGGAGGCGGGCGCGGGGAGAGACACCGGCACCGGAACGGTGACGAGCAGGGGGACCGAAACCGCCCAGAGTGGGGCTGCTACGGGCGCGAGCACGGGCCCCGGTTCGGCCACGGGTCCGGGCGCGGGCCGTCCGGCCCCGTCCGGCCCGGCGACGCCGACCGTGGGACCGCCGCGACTCGTCCCGGGCGGCTTCAGCGCACCCTCCTCTGGTGTCGGCGCGGGCCCGGAGCGGAGCGCCGGCCGACGGCGCGGGCCCGGCGGACGACGCGGGCGGCCCACAGGGTCGTAACCGATCCAAGGCCCCGCGCGCAGGCGTGGGGCGTCGATCCCCGGTTCCCCTGCCCTGACGGTGGCCGACACCGCGGCGTGACGTCCGGCCCCACAGATCGGGAGCGGCGCGGAAGGACCCTGGTGCGGAGCGGCCTGGGCACGGACCGCCTGGCACAGAACGGGCCCGGCGCGGACCAGGCCCGGTGCGGACCCGCTTGGGCCGCGGACCGGCCCAGGCGCAGACCGGCTCGGGCGCAGACCGGCCCAGGCGCAGACCGGCTCGGGCGCAGACCGGCTCGGGCGCGGACCGGCTCGGACGCGGACCGGCTCGGGCGGGAACAGGTCTGGCGACGGGCGGCCTGGACCGGAACGGCCGTCGGGTTCCGTCAGGGGTGGTATCGGGACTGCGGCGGGATGCGGACGGGCAGGGCGCCGAGGATCCGGCCGTGGGCCTGCGACGGGGCGGGCGGTGACGTCGGTGGCTCGCCGCGGCGGACGGCGGGCCGGTCGTCCGCCGACCGCCCCGCCACCAGCTCGGCGATCCGCGCACCGCTGCGCCGCCCCTCCAGGTGCAGACGGCCGATGTTGGTCCCGTCGTCGGCCAGCAACGTCAGAACGGCGGACGGCCCGGCCGCGTACGTCGCGAGACAGCCGCCGGCCCCGCGGACCAGCAGTTCGCGGAACTCGCCGCGGGCCGCCAGGTCGACCATCCGGCGCCCGACGCCGAGGGCCGCCGCGGTGAGCGCGGCCAGCCCTTCCGGTTGCACGTCCGGCATGTCCTGGGCGAGGACGAGACCGTCGGCGCCGGCCGCCAACGCGCCCGTCAGCTCCGGCAATCGGGAGCGCAACCGGTGCAGTTCGTTCAGAACCTCGGCCTCGACGGTCATGACCGTTGTCCCTTCGGCGCGTTGTCGGCTGACACGGATCAAGTGCGGTGCGGCGCGCGGTGGTTCAGGTGCCCCTGAGGTTACGGAAAGTGGCGGCCGGAAGCGATGCCTTCGGCACATTCCTTACGGACATGCCGCGCACCGGATGCTGCCACCGGGACGGGCTTCCCGGACAACTCGGTCGGGCCTCGGGGCGCGCCTCCGAACGCGGTACCTGACAACCGATATCCGCATGCGCCCGCCGGTGCGGCTGCGTACCCTGCCGCGCATGAACGTGCCGTTCACGAACGGCACTTCCGACCGGCGGCGGTCTCACGCCGGCCTGGCCGCTCCGTGAGTGAGCGGTGCTCGCCCGCCGGGAGTCGCGCCGTATCGCCACGCGGGACACGCGGTCGGCGATCCGGTATCGATGTGGTGGTCGCGGAGGGTGAGGTGGGGGCGTGAGCCCATGGTCGTGGAGCGCCCGTGAACTGGTAACCGGGCTCAAGCCGTGGCGACGGGTGGTGCTGGGCGTGTGCTTGTGCGCGCTCATGGTGCCGTTGTGGTTCGCCGCGAAGAACACCTACCGGTTCGTCGAGGGGCACCGGACGAAGACGGAAGGGGAGGTGCGCTGCGAGTGGGACGGCCCATGCGAGGGCGAGTGGATTCTGCCTGGCGGGCAGTACGGCGCGGGCGGGATCGAAGGACTGGATTTCGCGGCCGATGAAGAGGCCATGACGGACATACCCCTCTTCGCCGGGCCGGACTGGGCCGTCACCGACCGCTCTCGCCTGCTTTGTCACGCGACCCTGGAACTTGTCGGCAGTGGGATCGGCACGACCTTCGTCCTGTGGGTCGCCTGGGCCAGGTCCTGACGCCACCGGCAAGAAGGGGGCAGTCCCCGACGCGGGCCCGCCCCCTCTCTCGCGATCTCGGTCGAACAATCCCCTTCCGGGACGGTCCGATCCGCGGCCGCTTGGTGAGCGTTCACTCCCCGCTCACGATCCGGCAGGACTGCGACCGGTCATACAAGAGGGCGCGGGACAGATGTGGGGGCGCGCGGACAGGGCTCGCCCCGACGCGGATGGAGGGCGAGTCCTGTCCGCCGGCTCCGATTCTCGGGTCCGGAGGCAGACGAGCCCATGAGCGCGGGGGCACCGGCCGTGGTGAACGGCGCACACCCCGTACGAGTGGCGCACACCCCGTACGGGCGACGTTACGGATCCGGACGCGTGACGCGTCCCGCGCCGGGGAAGGCGCACCGCGGCGAGGCACTTCCGGGTGCCCGCGCCATGACCCGCTTGATCGCGCCCGCCCCGCGGCGAGTGATACTGGCCTTCGCACGTCGTCGCCACGTCGTCACCGCCCTCACGAATGGACTCATCCACATCTCCGCGACCGTTCCGCCCACGACGCCCTCCACGGTGTGGCAGACCCGTGGTCGTCACACCGGCCCCGCCGCGCCGGACGTCCTGCGCAAGCACCTTCAGGCCCTCAAGGACGCCGGGACCGTCCAGGACTTCATGGAGCTGCCCGACGCCGACACCCCCGAGGGGGAATCGGCGTTCGAAGCCCGGTGGCAGGTCGCGGAGGAGGTCACCGTCCGCGCCAGGCTCCGGCTCGCCGAGTGGTCCGGCCCCGGCCAGGAGTGGACGTTGACGGCGGAGGCGGAGCGGCCGTGGGACCTGCGCTGGCCGTCGCCCGCCGGCATGTTCTGGCCCTGGGAGACGGACACCCCCTGGGGTCAGGAGACCGTCACCGGTGAGCGCTTCCTCGTCACCAATGCGCTGCCGTCGGACGACAAGGAGCTGCGGCGCACGCTCCGGGCCGCCCTGCGGGACACCTGGACCGTCCACCTCGTCGTCCATGAGG
The DNA here is from genome assembly GCF_042737375.1 of Streptomyces sp. NPDC060000. Lineage (NCBI taxonomy): Bacteria > Bacillati > Actinomycetota > Actinomycetes > Kitasatosporales > Streptomycetaceae > Streptomyces > Streptomyces sp. NPDC060000. The sequence continues at coordinate 102,359 of NZ_JBHWUU010000001.1, read as the reverse complement.
CCATGACGCCCGACGAGCACGGCCGGCGGTCGCTGGTCCCGCTGCTGCCGCCCGGCCTGCACCACCGGGTCATCGAGCACCGCGCGGCCCCGCATCAGCTGCGCACCGTGAACTGGGCCCTCAAGGAGAGCAGGGTCGAGGTGCCGCGCGGCGGGGCGCTGGTGCTGCCGGGCGCTCCCGCTCCGGCCGACTACGACGCCGCCGACTTCTCGGTGCGCAGCGTGTTCCTGGACGGTACGCATCCCACCGAACTGCTGGACGCGGTACGGCGCTTCGCGGCCCTGCCCAGGCCGCTGCCGCAGGACGCCGACGCCGCGCTCACCGCGCTGCGGGAGGAGTGGCAGCTGCTGACCCTGGAGGAGGAGCTCGCCCGGGAACGCAAGCTGGTGGTGATGTACAAGGAGGCGCTGGAGGCGATGACGGAGTCCCGGGACCTGTACCGGGAGGCCGCCGAGCACGCCCACGAGGCACTGGCCGCATACCGGGAGATGGCCGCCGAGGCCGGGGAACCGCGGCAGGCGCCGGCCAGGAAGAGCGGCTCGCCGTTCCAGCAGCTGGGCCGGACCCTGGAGCGCTTCCGTGAGACGACCAAGGGCCTGCGCCCGTCGGCACCGGCGGCTACCGCCGCTCCCGGCGGGTCACCGGATCACAAGCACACCACCGGCACCACCGGCGGCGACGAGCCCGAGGTGACCGACCGGTAGGCATACAGCGGGCGGTCGGCAGACGCCGTGCCCGAATTGCCCGGCCCCGGGACGTGTCACACGCCCACATCTGGATACGCGGTCCCCACGGCACGACGGACCGCCCCGGAAGGGACCAGGACATGGGCAGCGAGCACGGCCCCCGGTCGGCGCCCCACCGCTCCGACACGACCCTGCGCGTCAACGGCAAGCCGCACACCCTCACCGTCGACCACCGGCGGGTGCTGCTGGACGTCCTGCGGGAGGATCTGGACCTCACCGGAGCGAAGAAGGGCTGCGACCACGGGCAGTGCGGCGCGTGCACGGTCCTGGTCGACGGCCGGCGCGTCAACAGCTGTCTGCTGCTGGCCGTCGCCCTGGACGGCTGCGACGTCACGACCGTCGAGGGCCTGTCCGGTGACGGTGAGGCGCCGCATCCGCTCCAGCGGGCCTTCATGGAACGCGACGCCTTCCAGTGCGGGTACTGCACGCCCGGACAGATCTGCTCGGCGGTCGGCGCGCTCGCCGAGGCGGAGACGGGTCATCCCTCACACGTCACGGACCCGGCGGTGCCCTCCGGACGGCCCGTCGCACTGGACCGGGACGAGATCCGCGAGCGGCTCAGCGGCAATCTCTGCCGCTGCGGCGCGTATCCCCGCATCGTCGACGCCGTCGAGGACGTGACCGGGGCGGGCCGCACGCCATGACCGGGCCCGCGGCCCGGCGCCACGACCGGGGCAACCAGAGGACGTGATCCGGTGGAAACCTTCGCCTACGTACGGGCCGCCAGTCTCGCGGAGGCCGCCGAGGCCTTCGCCGCGCACCCGGGGGCACGCTATCTGGGCGGCGGCACCAACCTGGTCGACCTGATGAAGCTCGGGGTGGAAAGGCCGACCGCCCTGGTCGACGTCACCCGGCTGCCGCTGAACGAGGTGACGGAGCTGCCGGACGGGTCGCTGCGGATCGGCGCGCTGGTGCGCAACAGCGACCTCGCCGCGCACCCGAGCGTCCGGGACCGCTACCCCGCCCTCTCCCAGGCGGTGCTCGCGGGCGCCTCGGGCCAGCTGCGCAACGCCGCCACGACCGGCGGGAACCTGCTCCAGCGCACCCGTTGTCCGTACTTCCAGGACGTCTCCAAACCCTGCAACAAGAGGGAGCCGGGCAGCGGCTGCTCCGCCCTGGATGGCGTCCACCGCGACCACGCGGTGCTCGGCCACTCCGAGCGGTGCATCGCCACCCACCCGTCGGACATGGCCGTGGCGCTGGCCGCCCTGGACGCCGAGGTCGAGCTGTACGGCACGGCGGGCGTACGCCGGGTGGCGGCGGCCGGGTTCCACCGGCTGCCCGGGGAGGAACCCGAGCGGGACACCGTGATCGAACCCGGCGAGATCGTCACCGCCGTCCTGCTGCCGGCCGCCACGGCCGGGCTGCCGTCCGCTTACCGCAAGGCGCGCGACCGGGCCTCGTACGCTTTTGCGCTGGCCTCCGTCGCCGTGGTGCTGGAGGTCGCCGACGGTGTCGTCGCGCACGCGGGGATCGCCTTCGGGGCGCTGGCACACCGCCCGTGGCGGGCCCGGCGGGCCGAGCAGGCACTCCTGGGCGCGGCTCCCACCCGGGCGGCGTTCGAACGCGCCGCCGAGCTGGAGATGGCCGACGCCCGACCGCTGCGGGACAACGCGTACAAGGTCCCGCTGGCCCGCAGCCTCGCCGTCGACGTCCTGACGCGGCTCGTGCCGCACGAGGAGGAGTCATGACCGCCGTGGGCGCTCCCGCCGAGCGCCGGGAGGGCCGGGAGAAGGTCACCGGAGCCGCCCGCTACGCCGCCGAACAGCCCTACCCCGGGCGGCTCTTCGCCCGTCCCGTGCCGGCGGCGATCGCACGGGGCCGGGTGACCGGCGTCGACGTCACGGCGGCGCTGGCGCAGCCCGGTGTCGTGACCGTGCTCACCCATGAGAACGCGCCCCGCCTCGCCGAACCGGACGACGTGACCCTCGCCGTGCTCCAGAGCCCCGAGGTGCCGAACCGGGGCTGGTTCACCGCCCTGGTGGTGGCCGACAGTCCGGAGGCGGCCCGGGCCGGCGCCGCCGCCGTACGGGTCACCTGCGCCGAGGAGGCGCACGACGTCACACTCACCGCCGAGCACCCGCGGGCGTACGCCCCCGAGGAGATCAACGGCAGCTTTCCGGGAGTGCGTGAACAGGGCGACCCCGACGGCGCCTTCGCCGGTGCGCAGGTCCGGGTCGACGTCGGCTACCGGGTGCCGCCCCTGCACAACCACCCCATGGAGCCGCACGCCAGCACCGCGCAGTGGGACGGCGAACGGCTCACGGTGCACACCTCCAGCCAGGGCACCACGGCCGTACGCGCCGTGCTCGGCCAGATGTTCGGGCTGGCGGAGGACCGGATCACGGTCGTCGCCGAACATGTGGGCGGCGGCTTCGGCTCCAAGGGCACGCCCCGGCCGGACGTGGTGCTCGCCGCGATGGCGGCACGGCACACCGGACGTCCGGTCACCGTGGTCCTCCCCCGCCGCATGCTGCCCACCACGGTCGGCCACCGGGCGGCCACCCTGCACCGGCTGCGCCTGGGCGCGGACGCCGGAGGCCGGCTGACGTCCCTCGTGCACGAGGTGACCACGTACTCGTCACGGATCAAGGAGTTCGTCGAGTACGCGGGGATTCCGGCCCGTGTCATGTACGCCGCCCCGCACCGCCGCAGCCTGCACCGCGTGGTCCGGCTCGACGTGCCGACGCCGTCCTGGATGCGGGCGCCCGGCGAGGCGCCCGGCATGTACGCCCTGGAGTCGGCGATGGACGAGCTGGCCGAGGCGCTCGGCATGGACCCGGTCGAGGTGCGGATCCGCAACGAGCCGGAGACCGAGCCGGACAGCGGCAAGCCGTTCAGCAGCCGGCACCTCGTCGAGTGCCTGCGGGAGGGCGCCCGCCGGTTCGGGTGGCCGGGCCGGGACCCCCGTCCCCGGACGCGCTCCGCGGGCCCGTTGCTGCTCGGGACGGGCGTGGCCGCCGCCACGTACCCGGCGCAGGTGTATCCGTCGACCGCGGCGGCCCGTGCCCTGCCGGACGGGTCCTTCCTCGTCGAGGTGAACGCCGCGGACATCGGCACCGGCGCCCGTACGGTGCTGGCGCAGATCGCGGCGGACGCGCTGGGCGTGCCGCTGGAGCGGGTGGGGATCCGGGTGGGCAGCAGTGATCTGCCGGCGGCCCCGCTGGCGGGCGGTTCCTCGGGCACCGCCTCCTGGGGGTGGGCGGTGCACGAGGCCTGTGTGCGGCTCGCCGCCGAACTGGTTGGACGTCAGGGCCCGCTGCCCGGCGAGGGGTTGGAGGTCCACGCCGACACGGCGGGGGCGGCCGACGCCGAAAGCGCCTTCGCGCGGCACGCGTTCGGGGCACACTTCGCGGAGGTCTCCGTGGACACGGTGACCGGAGAGGTGCGGGTGCGCCGGCTGCTCGGGGTGTACGCGGCGGGACACATCCTCAACCCCCGTACCGCGCGCTCGCAGTTCGTCGGCGGGATGACCATGGGCCTGGGCATGGCGCTGACCGAGGGCAGCACCATGGACGCCGCCTTCGGTGACTTCGCCGAGTCCGATCTCGCGTCGTACCACGTGCCCGCGCACGCCGACGTGCCGGACATCGAGGCGCACTGGATCGACGAGGACGATCCGCATCTCAACCCGCTCGGCGGCAAGGGGATCGGTGAGATCGGAATCGTGGGCACGGCGGCCGCCATCGGCAACGCCGTGCACCACGCCACGGGCATCCGCTTCCGCGAGCTGCCCCTGACCCCGGACCGGGTGCTGACGGGCCTGCTGAAGCACCCGCCGACCCGGCTCTGACCAGGCCGCCCCGAGCCGACGTCGGTCCGGAGTGCTCGACGGCATCGGCCTGCGCCCGTCGTGGGGTGTGCCGGGATGAAACGGCTTTCGGCGGCCCGGCAGGGTCACGAGGTGTGACGCCGCCCACTGCGCGGGAGGGACGGCGCACTGCGCCATTCGGGGCGTCAGCCGGGTGAGCCGCGTCCCGATGCGGTAATCCCGCCGGAAACGGGAATCCGGAAACCGAAAGCGGGGCAATCGACAGTCAGGGGCCACGGACCGGGTCCGGTACTGAGAGGGCCGCCAGGAGCAGACGCCGCGCGACGGACCATCGGGAGGGCCCGTGGATGCGCCAACCACGCTTGTCGTCGTCGCCGTGCTGGGGGCCGCGGCCCTGTTCGCCGTGGCCGCCGCGGTGCTGGTGCGTCTAGTCCGGGCCCGCCGGGGCCTGAGGCGAGCGGGACTTCCCACCGGACCGCGCTGGGTGTTCTGGGGTGCGGTCCTGTACTTCGTGCTGCCGACCGACGTACTGCCGGACCCCGTCTATCTCGACGACATCGGTGTCCTCCTGCTGGCGCTGCGCTCACTGCGCCGCGCCCCCGAAAACGCACCCGAACGCCTCCCCGACTGACCGTCCAGGAAGACGTTTTCACCCCCGCTCGAGCCGATCTCCCCTGCTCCGCGCCCTGATCGGTGCCCAACTCCGCGATGATCACGGAGAGTAAGGAAACCAACCACCCGTTCGATTCGTATAAGTGACTGAAGGACGCACCTATCCAGCACCAAGCAGCGGGCCCGAGTGACGTCGCACAGCGGCACCGCTTGATCGAGGCAGTACCGACGAGGGAGAGACGATGCAACCGTTCACGCTCAACTACGCACGCCCTGCGGCCGAGTTGGAGTTCAGCGCTCCGTACGCCTATGACCCCGGACTGCAGTTGAACGTACTCCTCGACGGCCGGATCGCCGCTCGTGACCACGCCCTCCTGAGAGAACTGGGGACGACGACCTCGACTGCGGGCTCCAAGACCCACTTCGACGACTGAACACGGGCCGACGAAAATGACCGTGCTCATCCTTACCTGTGAAGAGGACGTCACGGCGGACATGGTGGTCGTGCACCTGAACGCCGCGGGCGTCCCCGTCGTCCGGCTCGATCCGGCCGATCTGACCCACTCCGTCGCGCTGTCCGGCGAGTACGTGCACGGTGCCTTCCGGGGCCACCTGTCGTCCGCCGGACGGCTGGTGAGCCTCGACGGACTGCGCTCGGTGTGGGTCCGGCGGCCCGGCACCGCGGCGGCCCGGGCACCCCAGCCGTCCGCATGGCTCACGGAGGAGGCCTCGCAGGCGCTGTACGGCATGCTCCGCGGCACCGGGGCACGCTGGATGAACCACCCGGACGCGTCCCTGCGCGCCCGGCACAAGCCCTGGCAGCTCCGGCTCGCCCAGCTCAGCGGGCTGCCCGTGCCGGCCACGATCGTCACCACGTTCCCGCAGGCGGCCCGCGAGTTCGCGGACCGGTACCCGGATCTGGTGGTCAAGCCGGTGTCCGGGGCGCATCCGCAGGATCCGCCCCGGGCGGTGCCCACCACCCGGGTTCCGCCGGGCGCGGACTTCACCGCCGTCGCCTACGGTCCGACGCTGCTGCAACGCAGGGTCGCCAAGCGGGCCGACATACGGCTGACCGCGGTCGGCGAGCGCATACTGGCCGCCCGCAAGGAGACCGCCCCCGGCGGCGACCCCGACGTGGTGGACGTGCGCTACTCGCCCTCCACCACACCGTGGCGTCCCGCCGACGTCCCGCCGCGCCTCGCCGAGGCCGTGCTGAGATATCTGCGGGAGGCGGAACTGGCCTACGGAGCCTTCGACTTCGCGGAGGACGCCGACGGGACGTGGTGGTTCCTGGAGTGCAACCAGTCGGGGCAGTTCGGCTTCGTGGAGGTGGACACCGGGCAGCCGATCGCCCGCACCATCGCGGAGTGGCTGGCCGGGGCGCCCCCGGAGCGCGATGCCCGGCGCGCCGACCGGTGCGGCTCCGCCGCCACGTGAGACAGCCGGGCGCGGCGGGAGCCCGGAGGGCACCGCCGCGCGCCGGGTCCGGCCCGGGGCCGCAGTCAGACGGCCAGGGACAGTCCGCTCTCCGCGTCGTCCGCGGGCACCGCCGCCGCGGACCCGAGCAGGGCGTCGGCCGCGGCGACCGCCTCCCTGACGTCGGACGTGCCCATCAGCACGCACAAGGTGTACGTCACGTCCCGCAGTTCACGAGCCGTCTGCGGTGTGTCCCGCTCCGCCTGGGCGATCCTCAGCGTCGCGTACCGGGTGAGCAACGTCCTGGCGACCTTCTGGTCCGGAACGATCACGAGCGCCCCTCTCTACGTGTGTTGCGCTGCGTGTGCCCGGGCCTGGGCAGTTCATGCGCGGCCGGCGAAGAAGTCACCCTCCAGGGTCATGATCCGGCCACGCACCGTCACGCGACCTGCCCGCTGTGCAGCTCCGTGCAGGCGCCGCCGCGGCCCGGAAGTTCGTCGTGCGTGCCGGTCTCCAGGATCCGCCCCTCCCCCATCACCACGATCCGGTCCGCGCCGCGCACGGTGGACGGGCGAGGGTGCGGATCGGGTGCTCGCCCCGGTAGTTGTGGTCGAGCGGTCTCTCGTACGACGACGCCATGGACGGCGGTCCTCCCGGTGGTCGTGTCAGACGGCGGCGTCCAGAGCCCCGAGTTCGCCGGCGGTGAGGACGAGGTCCGTCGCGGCGAGGGAGTCGAGGATCGTCTCGGGGCGGCTCGCTCCCGGGATCGGCACCACGACCGGCGACCTGGCGAGCATCCAGGCCAGGCACACCCGCTGCGGGCTGACCCCGTGGGCCTCGGCGACATGGGCGAACGGCGCGTAGGAGGAGCCCAGTTCGCGGGCGCGGGAGATGCCGCCGAGCGGGCTCCACGGCAGGAACGCGATGCCGAGCTCGTGGCACAGGCGCAGTTCGGGCTCGCTGGAGCGGAAGGCCGGGGAGAACTGGTTCTGCACGGCGGCCAGGCGTCCGCCGAGGATCTCGTTCGCCTGCCTGATCTGCTCGGGGTTCGCGTTGGAGATGCCGGCGGCGCGGATCTTGCCCTCGTCCAGCAGGTCGCGCACCGCGCCGACGGACTCCGCGTAGGGGACCCGCGGGTCGGGGCGGTGGAACTGGTACAGGCCGATGGCCTCCACGCCGAGCCGGCGCAGCGACGCCTCGCAGGCCGCCCTGAGGTGTGCGGGGCTGCCGTCCAGGGTCCAGCTACCGTCGCCGGGGCGCAGATGGCCGCCCTTGGTGGCGACCAGGACGTCCCGGCCCCGGTCGTGGGAGGCGAGCGCCTTGGCGATGAGGGTCTCGTTGTGGCCGACCTCGTCGGCGCCGAGGTGATAGGCGTCCGCGGTGTCGATCAGTGTCACGCCGGCGTCCAGCGCGGCGTGGATCGTGGCGAGGGACCGGGCCTCGTCGGGTCGTCCTTCGATCGACATGGGCATGGCGCCGAGGCCGATCGCGCTGATGTCCAGGTCACCGATACGGCGGTTCTGCATGGGCTCGCGACCTCTTTCGAATGCGGGCGGGCAGGTGGAAGTCCGGTGCCACCGAAGGTGACGGCGGCGCACCGGACGTCCTCCAGCCTGGCCCCGCTGTCGGCCGCGGGTCCAATGGAGATGAGCGAACGCATTCAGCAGCGGGGCCGCTGAATCACCGGGCGGCCGGTCAGGAGCGGTCCGCCAGGTACTCCGTCACCCCCGGCGCCCGGTGCGCGTCCTCCACGCCCACCAGACCGCCGACCGCCTTCGCGTCCGGCTTGAGCACGTACGTTTCCAGGGCGGCGGGCCGGGACACGTCCGAGAAGTCCTGCGGGGAGCCGAGTCCGGTGTCGGCGTTCTTCTGGGCGCGGTGCGCCTTCACCACGTCCTCCCGCGCGAGGCTGCCGGCCGCGCAGGCCTTCTTCAGGTCGGCGCCCAGCAGTTGGGCGGCGTTGTATCCGGACAGCACCCCGGAGTCCACCGGGGAGGCCGGGTACCTCTTCCCGTAGGCGGCCACCATCTTCCGGACACCGGGCAGGTCCGAGCTGACGGCGGGCGCCGCGCCGACCACGTTCAGCATGCCCAGCAGGGCCGGTGCCGCGGGCGTCTTCAACAACTGCGGCGCGAATCCGGGCGCGCTGCTGACGACGGGCACCTTCAGTCCGCGGGAGGCGGCGACGCCGACCAGCGAGGCCGTCTGCGCCGGGCCCGCGCTGATCAGGACGGCCTTCACGCCTGCCTTGCGCAACGCGGACACCTGCGCGGTCAGGTCCGTGTCCGTCGCCTTGATCTTCTGCGGGACGATCTTCAGGCCGGCCCGCTCGGCCGCCCAGGTCGAACCCTCCAGGGCGTTGGCGCCGTAGTCGCCCTCGAAGTAGACATGGCCTATGGCGTCGCCCTTGGCGAGACCCTTGGTGCGGGTGAGGAAGTCGACGGCCGCGAGCATGTCGACGTCGTAGGTGGTGCCGATGACCTGGACGGAGTCCTTGCCCAGCAGGGAGGCCGCCCAGGCCTGCGGGAAGGTGAGCAGGTGGTCGCTCTCGATGTCGTCGAGGAGGGCGGCGACCACGGGGGATCCGATGACCTGCGGCAGCGCGACCACGTCCGGGGCGAGGTCGGCGTAGGCGGTGACCGCCTTCTGCACGTCGTAGCCGTGGTCCTTGACGACGATCTCGACCTTGCGGCCGCAGACGCCGCCGCCCGCGTTGGTCTCGTCGGCCCACATCTGCTGGGCCTGCACGATGGACTTGCCGAGGGTGGCGTAGGGGCCGGTCAGGTCGGTGAGGGCGCCGAGTCTGATGGTCCTGGCGGTGACCCCCGGGCCCGTTCTGACGCCGTCGGCGCTCTCGGAGCCGCTGCCGCCGTCCGCCTTGGAGCTGCAGCCGGTGGCCGCGACGAGCAGGGCCGCGAGCGCGGCGGCGAGTACGGGGGCGGGGGTGCGGTGCCTGTGGTGCGTGCGGTTCACGGGGTGTGCTCCTTGGTTCGGACGGCGGAAGCGGTCGGACGGACGGTGGGCGGCGGGGCGGAGGCCCCGGAGGCGGGGCGCAGGCGGGTGCGGACACGGCGGACGAGGCCGCGCAGTCCGTCCGGGGCGTACAGCAGGACCAGGACGATCGCGGCGCCGTAGAGGTAGCGGGCGGCCTCGGTCGGGCCCACCCCGCCGTCGGTGGTGCCGGGGGTGGTCACCAGGGGCAACTGGTCGGCGTAACGGGTCATCAGCAGGGGGAGGGCGGTGACGAAGACGGCGCCCGCGGCGGCGCCGGCGACCGAGCCGAGGCCGCCGATCACGATCATCGCCAGGTAGTCGACCGAGAGGGCCAGGCCGAAGTAGTCGGGGACGACCCGGCGGAAGGCCAGCGCGAGCAGGACTCCGGCCAGGCCGGCGTACATCGACGACACGACGAAGGCCGCCGAGCGGTGACGGGCGACGTCGACGCCCATCACCGCGGCCGCCGTCTCGCTGTCGCGCAGGGCGGCGAGGGCGCGCCCCGGGCGTCCGCGCAGCAGACCGCGCGCGGTCCACCAGGTGCCGGCCAGCAGGACGAGGCCGAGGTACCACAGCCGTTCCTCGGCGCCGAACGGCACGCCGAGGAGGACCAGTCCGGGGCCGTCGTCGCTGAAGGAGAACCCGCCCAGGCTCAGCGGGGGCACGGAGCGGCCGTTGAACCCGCCGGTCACGGAGTCGGCCGTGAGCAGCACGTGGTGGCCCAGGAAGACCAGGGCGAGCGTGGCGACACCCAGGTAGATGCCCCGCACCCGTCCGGCGACGGGACTGAACAGCCCGCCCGCCGCCCCGGCGAGCAGCACAGCGAGGAGCGCGGCGAGCACCGTGGGCAGCCCGGGCCCGGGTTCGCCCGCCAGCCAGGTGTAGCCGTAGGCACCCACGGCGAGGAAGAAGGCGTGCCCCAGGGAGAGCTGGCCCGCGGTGCCGGTGAGCAGGCCCAGGCCGACGGCGCCGATCGCGGCGGCCATCGAGAAGAGGCCGATGCGCAGCCAGAAGGCGTCCAGGTAGAAGGGCAGCGCGCACAAAAGAAGGGCGGTCAGGAGCACGACGGCGCCCTTGGGGATCCGCTCAGACACGAGCCGCTCCCTTCGCGCCGAACAGTCCGGTGGGCCGCACCAGCAGGACGGCCACCATGACGGCGTACGGGGCGACATCGCCGAACCCCTCGCCCAGGAAGTGCAGTTCGGACTGGTAGCCGGCCGCCAGAGCCTCGGTGAGACCGATCAGCAGGCTGCCCGCCAGGGCGCCGGGCGGGGAGGTCAGACCGCCGAGGATCGCCGCCGGGAAGGCCTTGAGGGCGATTTGACCGGTGGTCCGTTCCAGCCCGGGGGCGGGAAACGCCGCGAGGAACACGGCGGCCAGGGCGGCCAGGGCGCCTGCCAGACACCAGGCGAGCATGCGCACCCGGCTCAGCCGTACGCCCATGAGGGCGGCCGCCTCCGTGTCCTCGGCGGCGGCCCGCAGGGCGAGACCCCAGGACGTGTGGCGGAACAGGGCGAAGACGGCGCCGATGGCGAGCGCGGAGACGGCGATCGCGGCGAGCCGGCTGTCGGCGACGGTCACCGGGCCCAGGCGGGTCACCGAGGCCCCCCACGGGTCACCGAGGGTCAGCAGGTCGCCGCCGATGCGCCGGGACAGGTCGGTGAGCAGCACGATGTCCACGCCGATGGTGACGATGGTCTGCACATGGGCGGCCTTGGGATCGGGGTCGCCGCGTTGCAGCAGCAGCCGGTCCAGCGCTCCGGCGAGCGCGGCGGTCGCCAGGACGGACACCGCGAGGGCGCCGGCGAAACCGAGGTCGTCGTGGAGGACGGCGATCAGGTAGCCGCCGAACAGCAGCAGCGAGCCATGGGCGAAGTTGAGCACCCCCGACGCCTTGAAGATGACGACGAAGCCGAGCGCGACCAGCGCGTAGACCGCGCCGAGGGCGAGGCCGGTGAGGACGCTGTCCAGAAAGGCGGTCATTCGGAGTCCTTGTCCTTTTCGGAGTCGGCGTCAGCTCGGGAGTCGGCGTCCACTTCGGAGTGGGCATCCGCCTCGGAGTCGGCGTCCGTTTCGGAGTGGGCGTCCGCCCCGGAGTCGGCGTCCGCCCCGGAGTCGGCGTCCGCCCCGGAGTCGGCGTCCGCCCCGGAGTCGGCGTCCGCCCCGGAGTCGGCGTCCGCCCCGGAGTGGCGGTCCGCCTCGGAGTCGGCGTCCGTCTCGGAGTCGATGTCCGCTTCGGAGTCGATGTCCGCTTCGGAGTCGGCGTCCGCTTCGAGGGCGGTGTTCTCTCCTGGGGCGGTGTCCTGCCCCGGAGCGGCTTCCTCGCCCGGGGTGCCGAGGTAGGCGCGCAGTACCTCGGGGTGGCGGCGGACCTCGTCGGGGGTGCCGTGGGCGATGCACCGCCCGAAGTCGAGCACCGTGACCTCGTCGGCGAGGCGCATCACGAGGCTCATGTCGTGCTCCACCAGCAGGACGGACAGACCGAGTTCCGCGCGGACGGCGTCGATCACCTCGGCAGTCCGGAGGCGTTCGGCGCCGTTCATGCCGGCCACGGGCTCGTCGAGCAGCAGGACCCGCGGCTCGAGACAGAGCGCTCGGGCGAGTTCCACGCGTTTGCGGTCGCCGTACGACAACAGGGCGACGGGCGTGTCGAAACGGGCGGCCAGTCCGGTGAGTTCGGCGATCTCACGGGCCCGGGCGAGATGGGCGTGCTGTTCGCGCACGGCGCCGGGCAGGCGCAGGGCGGTCGCGGCGAAGCCCGCGCGGGAGAGGACGTGCCGGCCGAGCATGAGGTTGTCGGCGACGGTTCCCTCGGTGGTGACGATGTTCTGGAACGTGCGGGCCACACCGAGGGCGGCGATCCGGTGGGGCGCGAGTCCGGTCAGGGTGGCGTCGCCGAGCCGGACCTGCCCGGACGCCGGACGGTACAGGCCCGACAGGACGTTGAAGCAGGTGGACTTCCCGGCGCCGTTGGGGCCGATCAGGGCGTGCACGGAACCCGGGGCGACGGTGAACGACACCGCGTCCAGGGCCGTCAGACCGGCGAAGCGCACGGTCACGTCCCGCACCCGCAGCTCGGGGGTGTCCGCCGGGGCACGGCCGGGGGCGGTACGCGTGGCGGGGGCGGTACGCGTGGCGGGGCGGATGTTCACGCGGCCCCCTGGTCACCGGCGTCGTCACCGAGGTAGAGGCGCCGTACCGCGTCCGTGCGCGCGAGGTCGTCGGCCGGACCGGACAGCCGGACCTCGCCCACTTCCAGCACGTGCGCGTGGTCGGCGAGGGACAGCGCCATACCCGCGTTCTGTTCGACCAGCAGGACGGCCGTGCCCTGGCCGTTGATCTCGCGGATCACCTCGGCGATCCGGAACACCATGCGCGGGGCCAGGCCGAGGGACGGCTCGTCGAGCAGGAGCAGCCGGGGCGCGGCCATCAGCGCCCGCCCGATGGCCAGCATCTGCTGCTCTCCCCCGGACAGCAGACCGGCCGCCTGCCGACCGCGTTCGGCGAGCACGGGGAACAGCGTGTACACGCGGTCGCGGGCCTCCCGGAGCAGCTGGGGCGCCCGACGGCCGAGGCCGAGGCCGCCGGAGCGGAGGTTCTCCTCCACGGTCAGGCCGGCGAAGACCCTCCGGCCCTCCGGGACCTGCACGACGCCGGCCCGTACCGCCGCGACCGGGTCACGGCCGTCGAGGACCGTGTCTCCATAGCGGATGAGGCCGGCCGTGACGGTGCCGCGATGCAGGCGCAGGGTGCCCGACACCGCCCGCAGCAGCGTGGACTTGCCGGCGCCGTTGGCGCCCAGCAGCGCCACGACCGCGCCGTGCGGGACGGTCAGGGACACGGAACGCAGGGCCGACAGGGCCCGCCCGTACGTCACGTCGAGACCTTCGACGTGCAGCGCGGGCCGCTCCTGCGGGGGTACTCCGGGCATCGCGGCTCCTCGGATCCGTGCCGGGGCGGGCACGGCGTTTCGGCGGAAGGGGAGCTCACGACAGCACGGGGGACAAGCGGCGGTACAGAGCCGGAAGCGGGGTCGCTGCGCGGCCCCAACGGGAGGCAGACAGGCTTGTGCGGCTGCCCAGGGGGACGGGCCGCGGGTACCCGGGGGAGGTACGCCGCGGGTGTAGTCAGCCAGGAGGTGTACTCAGACAGGAGGGCCACGGGCACCCGGAAAAGGTGCGACACGGATGTACCCCGGGCAGGAGGGCCACAGGCACCCGGAAAAGGCGGAAGGCGGGTGTGCCCAGGTGTGCGGGCCGCAGGCACCCGGAACGGGGCAGCGCGACGCGGGTGTGCTCAGCCAGGAGGGCCACAGGCACCCGCAAGAGGCGGAAGGCGGGTGTGCCCAGGTGTGCGGGCCGCAGGCACCCGGAACGGGGCAGCGCGACGCGGGTGTGCTCAGCCAGGAGGACCACGGGCACCCGCAAGAGGCGGAACGCGGGTGTGCCCAGGTGTGCGGGCCTGAGGCGCCCTCGTGGTCGGTGGTTCGGTGGTGGCGCGGAGAGTCGGGGTGATGCCGACGGGCCGGGGAACGGCCCCGCCGGTCACTGTCGACGTGCGGTTCGTGCGGGCAGCGCGGGTACCGGGACCGATGCGGGTGCCGCCGCGCTCAGCGGCGGCCCCCGTGACGACCGGCCCGCCGTCGCGTCACCTCGCGCGCCGCGCGCTGCTCCTGCGTCCGTCGGGCCACAGACGCGGCTTCCTCTTCGCCGCGATGTCCTCGATCCAGCCGGTCGCGAGGATCATCACCGCGATGAGGGGCCAGACCAGTACGAACATCCACAGCATGTAGGTGGTGTCGAGGGCCGCCGTGGCGCTTTCGTTCTCCATGAAGGGAAGCCCGTACGCCAGGTCGATGATCGGGACGGTGGCCATGATCAGCATGTTGTGCCACAGGTAGATCGTGACGGCACGGTTGTTGGAAAGCGTGATCAGCTTGTCCCAACGGGCAAGCCTGCGCGGGAGTTCCTGCCAGGAGGGCGAGTACTGGAGCAGGATCACCACGAACCCGAAGGACCAGGCCGCCTGTGCCAGCGGGATGTCATTGAGGTCCCAGCCGTCCGGCCCCAGGTGCCCCGAGGCCCACCACAGGCCGAAGGCCATGACGAGTGCGGAGCAGGAGACCGCGGCATAACGGGGTATCCGCGCGAGCTGCCCCTCCTGGTGGGCGAAGCCGAGGACCCAGCAGCTGCCGTAGACGGCGAAGTCGCTGACCGCGTTGCCGGTCTCGCCGGGTATGGACACCAGGCCCGTGCCCACCACGGCCGTCAGCGCCAGCGGTGCGAACACCGTGACCCAGGGCGCTCTGCGGAACGCCCACAGCAGCAGCGGAGAGGCCAGCACGAACCACAGGTACGCCCGCAGGTACCACAGCACACCGGCTGCCTGCACCGCCCAGGTGTTCTCCAGCAGGCCGGACTTGGAGCCGATGTCCCAGGGGAACGGAGGCGCGCCGAGCGGGACGACGTAGTTGAGCAGTTCGACGACGCCCAGGGCGCCCCCGTGGTCGGGATCCTTCAGCGGATTCCAGCCGCCCGCGAACATCAGCGTCAGGGCGGCCGCGCCGAACAGCCACAGCGGCGGCAGCAGTCGACGGACCCGGTCCCGGATCACACCCAGCGCCGGACGCTTCAGCGAGCGCGCCATCAGCGAGCCCGCCAGTGCGAACATGACGCCCATGGAAGGGAACAGCACGGTGAGCCAGGCCCAGCCGAACAGGTGGTAGACCACCACCCGGACCAGAGCGATCGTGCGCAGCAGGTCGAGGTAGCGGTCGCGTCCCGGCTTCTTCGCTGCGGACGCGACCTCGGCCCCGGCCGTGGCGGGCGGTTCCGGGGCGGATTTCGCGGTGCGCTGCCGGGGGACGCCGAAGGCCGGTGTCCACTCGGCATCCGCGTTCGTCCCGGTCGGGTAACCCTGGGTCATGCGACAGGCCTCCGGTCGTAGGTGCTGCTGCTGCGCCGACCGGGCGCCGGGCCCCCCGGTGCCTCGACGGCGCCGGTGCGGCGCAGCTTCTGCCAGCGCAGCCGGCCGCCGGTGAGGGCGGTGATCCAGGACTGGAGCAGCACGACGTACATGAGCTGGCGGTAGAGGATCTGCTGCAGGGGCAGCGAGACCAGGTGGGTCATGCGTTCGCGGTCGAGCCGGAAGGCGTAGGCCGCGCACACCGCCTGGACGGCGAGGACGCCCAGCCAGGCGACGACCGTCCTCTGGGTGGGGCCGAAGACCACTCCGTAGAGGAGGAAGACGTCGATGAGCGGGGCCAGCAGCGGGGCCAGGACCATGAACAGCGAGACGAACGGCAGTCCCACGCGGCCGAACCGGCCGGACGGGCCGCGCTCGACGACGGCCCGGCGGTGCTTCCAGATCGCCTGCATGGTGCCGTACGACCAGCGGTAGCGCTGGGACCACAGCTGCTGGACGGTCTCCGGGGCCTCGGTCCAGGCGCGGGCATTCTCCGCGTACACCACCTTCCAGCCGTCGCGGTGCATGGCCATGGTGATGTCGGTGTCCTCGGCGAGCGTGTCGTCGCTCATGCCGCCGACCCGCTCCAGGGCGGTGCGACGGAAGGCGCCGACCGCGCCGGGGATGGTGGGCATGCAGCCCAGCACGTCGTACATCCGGCGGTCGAGGTTGAAGCCCATCACGTACTCGATGTGCTGCCAGGCGCCGATCAGCGAGTTCCGGTTGCCGACCTTGGCGTTGCCGGCGACGGCGCCGACCTTCGGGTCGCCGAAGGGCTGCACCAGTTCGCGGACGGTGGCCGGCTCGAAGACCGTGTCGCCGTCCATCATCACGATGAGGTCGTGCCGGGCGTTGGCGATGCCCCGGTTTAGGGCGGCGGGCTTGCCCGCGTTGAGCTGGCGGACGACCCGGACGTTCGGCAGACCCATGGTCTCCACGATCGACGCGGTGCCGTCGGAGGAACCGTCGTCGATGACGAGTACCTCCACGGGGTGCTCACTCGCCATCAGCGAGCGGACGGTGTTCTCGATGCACTTGGCCTCGTTGTACGCCGGAACCAGCACCGACACCGGTTCGGTGACCGCGGGGCCCCAGCCGAATCCGGGCCTGCGCACCCTGCGGGCGTGCAGGGCGGACAGCAGCAGCATGAGCCCGAACCGGCTGATGACCAGGACACCGATCACCGCGAGGCCCACCACCAGGACCCCGGTGATGTTCTCGGCGGCCCCGACGAGGAAGATCCAGGCCTTGCCCTTCCACAGGTCGAGACCGGTGACAGGAGTGTGTGCGCTGGGCGCGCCGAGGGCTCGGGTGAGGTTCTCGAACTCGTAGCCGCGGGACCGCAGCTCGGGCAGGAACCGGTCCAGCGCCTGCACTGTCTGGTGGCGGTCGCCGCCGGAGTCGTGCATCAGGACGATCGCGCCCTTGCCGCCCTTCGGCGTGGCGCGCCTGATGATCTCCTCGACGCCGGGCTTCTTCCAGTCCTCGCTGTCGGTGTTGTTGACGACGGTGAGGTAGCCGCGTGAGCCGATGTACCGGGTGACGGGCCAGGACTTGTCGTCCATCGCGTCGGCGAAGGACGAGTACGGCGGACGGAACAGCGAGGTGCGGATGCCCGCCGCGCCGGCGAGCGCGAGCTGGTTCTGGGAGAGCTCCCAGGAGATACGTTTCTGCGACTGGTAGGAGAGGTCGGGGTGGTTGAAGGTGTGCAGGCCGACCTCGTGACCCTCGTCGACCATCCGCCGGACCAGGTCCGGGTAGCGGGAGGCCATGGTCCCGGTGACGAAGAAGACGGCGTGCGCGTGGTGCTTCTTGAGCACGTCGAGGACCTGGGGGGTCCAGACCGGGTCGGGGCCGTCGTCGAAGGTCAGGACCAGACGGTGGTCGGGCACCTCCCGGCTGGCGATGCGGCCGCCGCGGGTGTCGATGACCGGGCCGCCGTCCAGGATCTCGTCGGGCACCTTGTCGGTGGTCGCCTCGGGCCGGACGCGGTGGTCGGCGAGGATCTCGCTGTGGACGTATCCGCGCACCATGAGCATCGCCATCAGGGCGACCAGCACGAGGACGGGCAGCGTCAGGCGCATCGGCAGTCGGCGCCGGACGGCGCTGTCACGGGTCGCGGCGCTGTCACGGGTCGCGGCTGCGGGCGTGCGACGGCGGGCGGGAAATGCCATCGGAAGGTGTGCTCCAGGAAGGGAAGAAGGCGTGGGCTGCGCGGCGGGGGTGTCAGCCGGCGGACAACACGGAGTTCGCGTCGCCGACGACCTCGCCCGTGCCGCCGGTGTCCTCGACGGCGGTCGGTGAGGACTCGCCCCCGCCGCCGGGCTGGCTCGCCTCGGGCGAGGCGGCGGCGGATTCCGGGGCCGTGGGGCCGGACGTGGTCGCCGGGGCGGTGGTGTTCACGGTCGTCGTCCCGGTGGTGGACGCCTCGGGCAGCGCGGACGCCTCCGGCCGAGTGGGGCTCGCGGTGGCACCGGGCACGTGGGCGGCGCCGCCCGCGGACGACACCGTCGCGGCGGAGGCCGAGGTCCCCGCCCCGGGAGCGGCGCCGTACGAGCCCGAGGGGCTCGCCGGGGCCGACGGCACGGACGAGGTCTCGACCTTCGCGGCAGGCGTGTCGTCGCCCTGTCCCGGCAGGGGCAGCCAGGGGGCGCTGGAGTTGCCGGAGACGAGGGTGGCGACGATGACGAGGGCGTACCCGGAGCAGATGACGCCGATGGCCGCGCCGAGCCACCGCAACCGGCGGCTGCGGCGGCCTGACTCGTCGACGAAGACGGGCCTGCCGGCGCCGTCCTGGGACGCGAGCCGACTTTCGGAAGTGCCTGGCGGGGACGCCGGGTCGACGCTCCCGAGCTGCACCGTCAGTTCGTCAGCGTCGTGGAGGGGCTCGGCCGCACCGGCGTCCGTGAAGGCCGGGTACACCGCGGTGCCGCCGGGCAGGAGGGCCGCCACTCCGGTTCGCGCGGCCCCCGGTTCGTCCGGGGCCTCCCAGAAGCTCCCGGCTCGTACCGTCCTCGTCCGCGTGCCGGTTCGACGCCCGGCGAACAGGGTGCCGTCGAGCCCTGATGCGCTGTCAGACCCTTCAGGTTGGGCGTCATCCAGCCAATGTTCCACTTACCCGTCCCCCAGGAGACTGCCACGGGGGCCGCGCAGACGAAGCCCAGCACACGTCGACCGAACCAGGCCCCCACCTGGTCCGAGCGCCCCCCCGAATAGTTGATGCTTGGACGGTGACTATAGCTCAATTGCTAAAAGCGTAAAGTTTGTGTCAGATAGGTGAAGCGTCCGGCCTTTCTGCGGTGGCTGAAAATGGTGCTTGCACATTCGTCCGCCACGGACAGACGGGGACCTCACGGGGTGGACGGCGCTCACAGGCCGGTTGCTCACCGCACGCCTCGCCGGTTCAGCGGGCCCTCAGGCCCCGGACCGTCAGGGCGAGACTGACCTCCACCAGGTCGGCCGGGCGGGACAGGCAGCGGCCCGTCAACTGCTCGTAGCGGCGCAGTCGGTTGAGGACGGTGTTGCGGTGGCAGTACAGCCGCTCCCCCGCCCGCTGGGCGGAGCCGTCGCAGGCCAGCCAGGTGGCCAGGGTGTCGAGCAGGACGGCCTCGTCGGCGGGCTCCAGACCGCCCAGCGGCCCCAGAACCCGCTCGACCAGCGCCGAGCCCAGGCCGGGGGCGGAGACCACCAGCGCCGCCGGAAGGTGCTCCGTCAGCCGGACCGTGCCGCCGGTCCGCGGGCACATGTCCAGTGCGATGTCCGCGAGACGGCGGGCGTCCCCGACCGCGGCCAGTCCCGACACGACCGTGCTGACCCCCGTCCGCGCGCTCCCGGCGACCGGGGGAACGGCGGACAGCGGCGGGCGGCTCCCGGCATCCACGCCCTCGCCCGCACCCCCACGCCCACCCTCACCCTCGCCCTCGCCCTCGCCCTCGCCCTCGCCCTCGCCCTCGCCCAGCAGGACGATGCCGTAGTCCACCTCCACACCCGTGTGCCAGTACACGCGCGTGCCCCGGCCATGGGCGGAGCGTGCTGCGGCGCCGCCTGAAGGGCAGCCGGCCGCCACCGCCACGACGACGTACCGGCCCTCTTCGGGAAGGTCCAGCGCGTGGGCGGTCTCCGGCAGGTCCGCGATGCGGCTCGCTCCGTCGAGCAGGGCGCCCGCGAGCACCCGCAGCCGGTTCTCGCGTCGCCAGGCGAGCTGCCGTTCGACCTGGCGGTAGGCGTCCGCGACCAGGGAGCAGTGCTCGTCGACGAAGTTCCACACGTCGGTGGCGATGTGCACGAGCAGCCGCACGTCCTCGGGAGCGGTGCGGCAGGTCTCCTCGATGAGGCCCTGCCACACCAGGGACCCACCGAGCCGGAACGCGTGCAGCAGGGCGTCCAGCGGCAGGCCCTGCTCCGCTCGGGTCGCGCCGATCTTCCACGAGCACCGGCGGGCCGCGTCCCGGCTGCCGCGCGGGTCGAGCAGCGAGGACACGCTGTGCCGCAGCGAGCGGTGCACCTCCTGCCAGGTGGCGGCGGGATCGCTGGTCACGGCCGCACGGTAGGCGGGCTCCAGGTCCTGGAGTGCGGCCACCAGCCGGTCGGTGAGATCGGGCAGGTCCGCCAGGAGCACGCGGGCGGCGCGGTGCAGGACCCGCAGGGCGTCGGCGTCGATCAGCGACCGGACGGGCTGCGGGTGCGGCCGGGGGCCGGGCGCAGCCGGTGTGCCGGACGCGGGACGGAACACGGTCCGTGACCTTAGGGCCTGGTGCATCGCGGTCCTCCCCCTGGGCTGTGTCCCGCCGTCCGACTCGTCCTGCCCCGAAGGATGGCATACCGTCCGGTCGGTCTCCAGAGGGTGCGCACGATTGATTTCGGTCCGGTCAGCGCTCCCGCCCCGGCTTTCCCGGCCTGCGCACAGGGTGCGCCCCGGGCGCGCAAGCCGGTGCCGCGAGGACCTTTCGCGACAGGCGTGACGCGTCCTGTGCCGGGGCCCGACGGCCGCCGCCGCGCCGCGTGCGCGGGCACAGCGACAACGGCAGTGGGCCGCAGACCGCGGGCAGCAGGTACCGGGCAGCGGGCAGCGGGCAGCGGGCAGCGGGCAGCGGGCAGCGGCACGCTCTCCTTCCGGAGGCGAGTGGGATCAGTCGGCCGTCTGCCTCGGGGCCCGGCCACCTCTCGTCGGCGGGGATGCGCGGCGGGCCACGAGGGAGGGCGTGTCGGCCGATGCACGAAGGGCACTCGCCCGTCCGCGGACACAAGGGTTCCGCTTTTCTTTGGACAGCCCCCCGAAGACGTGTGGCCGGTGCGGGAGGAATCTGGAAGGGTCACCCGACCGCGTGACACCCCTCCCTCCTCGAAGGAGACGAGCACGTGCCACTCCCCACCGAGAACCACCGGCCCGACGCCTCTCCCGACGCCTCTCCCGTCGACCTCGCCGTCCGTCAGGCCGTCATGGACGGGCTGCTCGGCGAGGACCGGCCGCTGGCCGGGTTCATCGACGTACGGGGTGTGCGCGACAGCGTCGCCGGCCTGCACGAGGCGTTCGCGCGCGTGCCGGACGTCCTGCACACCTTCGCCGCCAAGGCCTGTTCGCTGGTGCCGGTGCTGCGGCTGCTGGCCGACACCGGCATGGGCTGCGAGGTGGCGAGCCCGGGCGAGCTGCGGATGGCGCTGGACGCGGGGTTCGCCCCGGCGCGCATCGTGCTGGACTCGCCGGCCAAGACCCGCCGGGAGATCCGCGAAGCCCTCGCGCTCGGCGTGGCACTCAACGCGGACAGCCTCGACGAGCTGGACCGGATCGACGTCCTGCGCCCCGAGGACTGCGCGTCGGTGCTCGGGGTGCGGGTCAATCCCCAGGTGGGGGGCGGGTCGATCGGCGCGATGAGCACGGCGACCGCGCATTCCAAGTTCGGCGTGGCGCTGCGTGATCCCGGTGCCCGCACCCGTGTCGTCGAGGCCTTCGCCCGGCGGCCGTGGCTGACCCGGCTGCACGCGCACGTGGGTTCGCAGGGCTGCCCGCTGCCACTGATCGCGGAGGGCCTCGCCGCGGTCCACCGGCTCGCCGAGGAGATCAACGCGCACGTCGGCCGCCGCCAGGTGACCAGCCTCGACCTGGGCGGCGGGCTGCCGGTGAACTTCGCCGACGACACGGTCACACCCACCTACGCGGAGTACGTGGCCGCGCTCACCGCCGCCGAACCGGCGCTGCTGGACGGCCGCTACCAGGTGGTCACCGAGTTCGGCCGCTCCCTGGTCGCCAAGAACGGCTTCACGGCGGCCCTCGTCGAGTACGTCAAGGAGGCCGGCGGCCGCCGGGTCGCCCTCACCCACGCCGGCGGCCAGGTCGCCACCCGTACCGTCTTCATGCCGGACGCCTGGCCGCTGCGCGTATCCGCGTACGGCCCGGACGGCACGCCCAAGCGGACGCCCGTCGTGCGCCACGACGTCGCCGGGCCGCTCTGCTTCGCCGGGGACGTCGTGGCGCACGACCGGCCGCTGCCCGCGCTGGCCGAGGGGGACCTGGTGGTGCTGCACGACACGGGCGGGTACTACTTCTCGGCGCACTGGTCGTACAACAGCCTGCCGAGGCCCGCCGTGTACGGCTGTCTGCTCGACGGCGGTCAGGTCACGTTCGCCACGATCCGGCCGGCCCAGACGGTGCGGGAGATCTCCGCCGAGAGCGGTCTGGCCCAGGCGGACGCCCTGGTGACGGGGTTCGGCGCGCCGCCTGGGACCTGAGTCCCGGAGCCGAAACCGTCCCGGCAGGAATCAACGGCCCGATTCGGAGCACCCGGCTTCGCGTCGCCAGCCGAGGAGAGAGCCATGCTCTGGATCGCCGTACTGCTGCTGCCGCTGCTGTCCGTCCTGCTGACGGTCATGGACCGGGTCGAGGAACGCCTGCTCGCGCCCGCCGAGGACAAGCGGCGCCATGCCGCACGCGGGCGGCACCTCCGTCTGGTCCGGGACACCTCTCCCATCCCGTCGGCGGACGAGTCCCGCCCGACGCGGGCCCGGGCGGCCTGACGGTACCGGCCGGGGTGTCCTGCACGACGGCGGTGTGCGAGGCTCGCGGACGGGGTCGGCGTCCCGGTGAGGACGCCACCCGCCATGTCGGTCGGCATCAGGGAGAGTCAGCGATATGCGCATCGGTCTGCTCGGCACCGGCCCCTGGGCGCGGATGGTCCACGCCCCCGTCCTCGAGGCGCACGACGCGCTGGACTTCGCCGGTGTCTGGGGCCGCCGCCCGGAGGCCGCCGAGGAACTGGCCGCCCGGCACGGGACGCGGGCCTACGACCACGTCGACACCCTGCTGGCGGACGTGGACGCGGTGGCCGTCGCCCTGCCGCCGGACGTGCAGGCGCGGCTCGCGGTGCGGGCCGCCGGGGCCGGTTGTCATCTCCTGCTCGACAAGCCCGTCGCCGCGACGGTGGCCGGGGCGCGGGAAGTGGTACGGGCCGCGCGCGATGCCCGGGTCGCCTCGGTCGTCTTCTTCACCACCCGGTTCATGCCCGGGGCCGCCGACTGGATCGCCGAACAGGCGGACACCGGTGGGTGGTTCACCGGGCACGCCCAGTGGCTGGGCGACGTCTTCCACGGCGCGAGCGAAAGCCCCTTCGCCACTCCCTGGCGCGGCGAGAAGGGCGCCCTGTGGGACGTGGGCCCGCACGCGCTGTCCGTGCTGCTGCCGGTCCTCGGCGACGTCCGCCGGGTGACGGCCGCCGCCCATGGCCCCCGCGACACCGTCCACCTGGTCCTGGACCATGTGAGCGGTGCCTCCAGCACGGTGACGCTCAGCCTGACGGCCCCGCCCGCGGCGACGGGCGCGGACGTCGAACTCCGCGGCACCGCAGGGGCGACCCGCCTCCCCCGGGGCGGCGACGCCGCCGGCGCCCTCACGCGGGCCGCGGACGAACTGCTCGCCTCGGCCCGCGACGGCCGGCCCCACCCCTGCGACGCCGCGTTCGGCCTGCGCGTCACGGAGCTCCTGGCCGCCGCCGAGACCCTGCTGACGAGCGAAGCCCGCTGACCGCGGTGCCCAGAAGCCGTAGGGGTTCCTCCGGCACGGTGCGCTCCCGGGGCGTCGGACGTGGTCAGACGCGGCATGCCCGGGTCACGGGGGTGGCAGCGCGGGACGGATGTGGTGCGCATGGCGCTCGTCTCCTTCCGTGAGTGTCCGGGCGGGCGGGCGATCACGCGCTAGGGGCTGGTCCCGATCACGTCCACGGTCTTTCGGCGTGCGGCGTCCGGTGCCCAGGGGGAGCGTGGTGGTGTGGGACGACTGGACGGGGAACGGCGGGGCTGGCTGCGGGGCGCGCCCCCGCCGCGCTGGGTGCGGGCCCTGCCGCTGCTCCTGCTGGCGGGCGTCTGCGCGGCCACGCTGGCCAGCCCCGACCCGCTGGACATCGGCTTCCTGCTGGGCGCGATCCCGCCGCTGGCCGTGCTGTCGTACGGTCCCGTGGCGACCGCGCTGCTCGGCGCGGCCGTGGTCGTGATGCTCGACGTGCCCGCGTTCCAGCTCGACCGGCCGGGCCGGACCGATGTGCTGACCGTGTCGTTCGTCGCCCTGCTGAGCGTGTTCGTGGCCTTCGTGAGCCGCCGCCGGGACGTCCAGCTGGACACCGAGCGCACCATCGCCGAGGCGGCCCAGAACGCCCTGGTGCCGCCGGTCCCCGAGCGGGTCGGACCGGTGGCCTGCGCGGGCCTGTACCGGGCGGCGCAGCGCGGCACGCTGGTCGGCGGTGACTTCTTCGACGTGCGGACGAGCAGCCACGGGGTGCGGGCGGTGCTGGGTGACGTCCAGGGGCACGGGCTGGCGGCGGTGGCGACCGTGGCCTCGCTGCTGGGCGCCTTCCGGGAGGCGGTGCTGGACCAGCCGGACCTGGAGAAGGTCGCCGCCCGCCTCGACCGGCGGCTGGTGGCCGACTCGGCGCGGGTCACGCACGCGGAACTGTTCGCGACGGCCGTCCTGCTGGAGTTCACACCGGGTGCGGACGCGGTACGCATCGTCGTCTGCGGGCATCCCCCGCCGGTGCTGCTGCGCGACGGCACGGCCACGGAGGTGGACCTCGTCCCGTGGACACCGCTGGGGCTGGGCCTCCCGGAGGGCGCCCCCCTCGCCGCCCATGTCCTGCCGCTGCGCCCCGGCGACCGACTCTTCATCGCCTCCGACGGCGTCTCGGAGGCCAGGGACACCGCCGGAGTCTTCTACCCCCTGCTCGACCGGCTGCCCGCGCTGGCCGCCGGCGCCGACCCGGCGACCACGGCCCACCGGGTGTGGACGGACGTCCGGGCTTACTGCCCCGACGTCCGCGACGACGTCACGATGCTCGTTCTCGCGCCCGGCCGTCCGGCGGGCCGCTGAGGGTCTCCGCGTCGCCCTCGGCGTCGATGTGCGGCAGGATCCGGTCCAGCCACCGCGGCGTCCACCAGGCGTGCGGTCCCAGCAGGGTCATGACGGCGGGCACCATGAGCAGCCGTACCACGGTGGCGTCGATCAGCACGCTGACGGCGAGGCCCAGGCCCAGCATCTTGACGACGATGTTGTCGCTGATGATGAACGCCGCGAACACGCTCACCATGATCAGGGCCGCGCAGGTGATGACCCGGGCGGTGATCTCCAGGGCGTGGGCGACGGCGTCCTTGGCGTCGCCGGTGCGCAGCCAGGCCTCGTGCACCCGGGACAGCAGGAAGATCTCGTAGTCCATGCTGAGGCCGAAGATGATCGCGAACATCATCATCGGGACATAGCTCTCGATGGGCACCTTGCCGTGCACGCCCAGCGCGGGCCCGCCCCAGCCCCACTGGAAGACGGCGACGACGACGCCGTACGAGGCGGTGATCGACAGGACGTTGAGGACGGCGGCCTTGACCGCGACGAGGAGGCCGCGGAAGACGGCGAGGATGATCAGGAAGGCGAGGAGGACGACCACGCCGATGATCAGGGGAAGCCGGCCGGCGACGATGTCTCGGAAGTCGACCTGGGCAGCCGTGGTGCCGGTGACGTAGCCCTTGGCGTCGTAGCCGGAGACCGCGTCCGGGAGGGTGTCGTCGACGAGCCGGTTCGTCAGGTCGGTGGTGCTCGCGCTCTGCGGGGACTGCTCGGAGTAGACGGTGGCGAGCAGCACTTCCCCGTCGCTGGTGGCGGTCAGCGGGGTGACCGTGGCCGCGCCGGGCACCGCGCTGATCGTCTTCTGCGCCTGGGAGGAGAGGGCGGAGCGCTTGTCGGACGGGACGGACGTCTGGTCGATGACGACGGTGAGCGGGCCGTTGGAGCCGGGCCCGAAGGCGTCGGTCATCAGGTCGTAGGCGCGCCGGTCGGTGAAGGAGGTCGGGTCGGCGCCGTCGCCGATGTGGCCGAGCTGGATGGAGAACACCGGGACGGCGAGGATCGCGATGACGGCCACACCGGCGCCGAGGTACTGCCAGGGTCTGCGCTCGACGCGTTTGGCGTAGCGGTGCCACGTGCCGTGCGGGACGGCGCCCGGTTCGGCGTCGGTCTCGGCGACCGGCTTGCGGACGTGGTAGCGGTCGATTCGTCTGCCGATGAGCCCGAGGAGGGCCGGCACGAGGGTGAGGGCGCCGATGACGGCGGAGACGACGGTGGTGGCGGCGGCGAGCCCGAGTTTGCCGATGAAGGACACCCCGGACGCGTAGAGACCGAAGAGCGCGATGATCACGGTGGTGCCGGACACGAGCACAGCGCGGCCGCTGGTGGCCGTGGCGTGACCTGCGGCCTCGGCGGGATCTGCGCCGTCCATCAGGTTCTGCCGGTGCCGGGTGATCAGGAAGAGGGCGTAGTCGATGCCGACGCCCAGGCCGATCATGGTGGCGAGGGTCGGCGAGACGGTCGCGAAGGTGAAGGCGGCGGCCAGCAGCCCGAGACAGGCCAGCCCGCCGACCACGCTGATCAGGGCGGTGACCAGGGGCAGTCCGGCCGCGATGACACTGCCGAAGCCGACGAGCAGGACCACGATGGCGACCGCGAAGCCGATCAGCTCGCTGATCTTGTCGTTCGCGGCGGGACGGGCGAGTTCGCCGAGCGAACCGCCGTACTCGACATCGGTGCCGGCCGCCCGCAGCGGCTGGACGGCCTTGTCGACGCCGGTCAGGTAACCGTCGCCGAGGGTGGAGGGCTGTACGTCGAAGCGGACGGTGACATACGCGGTCTTGCCGTCGCCCGACACCGGGCCGACCTTCGACGACGTCACGGAGAGCGGGTTCACGGCCGTGAGCACATGGGGGAGCTTCTGGAGGTCGCCGACGGTCGTGGACAGTTGTGAACTCAGCGTGCTCACGGGCTGGTCGTCGTGCAGGACGATCTGGCTGCTGTAGCCGCCGGCCTGCGGGTCGTGCTCCCTGAGCACGTCCAGGCCGTCCGTGGACTGCACTCCGGGCAGTTGGAAGTCGTCCTCGTAGGTCCCGCCGAAGGTCCGGCTGACCACCTGCAGGGCGACGACGGCCACGAGCCAGGCGATGATGACGATCAGGAAGTGCCGGGCGCACCAGGCACCGAGCCTGCGCAGCCCTCCGCGTTTCGGTTCCCCGGCGGTGCTGGGTGCCATGAACTGGGCCTTCCTGCCGCGCGTGTGTATGTCCCACGAGTGGTTCGGACGCCCCGACACAGCCCATTAGACCCCCGCCCGATCATCACGGCATCCCGGACGGGAGCCGGTGCCGGACCGCCCCGGGAGCTGATCGGATTGCAGGGTGCGGCCCCAGGATGAATGGTGTTAGTGGACCCGGTGACCGCACCGGGCCGAAGCCTTCCTTCGGACGCGAGGAGCAGACATCATGCCGACGTCAGAACCCGGCGCCGCCCAGCCCTCCAGGGACCGCGCCACCCCGGACAAACTGCTCCACACGCGTACCGGCACCGAGGTGTCGCCGGAGGACATGGTCCTCGCCACCGGCCGGGACCTCACCCCGCGCAACCTCGAGTGGGCGCGGCGCAAGCTCGCCGAGGAGGGACCCAGCGCGATCGAGAAGGTGCTCCCCTAGCGGACCCGTGGCGGACCCGGCCCGATGACCGGGGCCGGCAATCGGGCTTCACTCTTTCGCTGCGGCCCCTGCGGCTGCCAGACTCCCGAGGATGCCCGACTTCGACATGCTCGTCCTCGGATCAGGTCCCGGCGGTCAGAAGGCCGCCATCGCCGCGGCCAAACTCGGCCGCCGGGTGGCCGTCGTCGACCGCCCCGACATGGTCGGCGGGGTCTCCCTGCACACCGGCACCATTCCCTCCAAGACCCTGCGCGAGGCGGTGCTCTATCTCACCGGTCTCACCCAGCGCGACCTGTACGGCCAGAGCTACCGCCTCAAGGAGAACATCACCGTCGCCGATCTGACCGCCCGTACCGAGCATGTGGTGGGGCGTGAGATCGACGTCATCCGCAGTCAGTTGTCCCGCAACCAGGTCGCCCTGTTCGCCGGCACCGGCCGGTTCGTCGACGCCCACACCGTCGCGCTTCGTGAGAGCACCGGCCAGGAGCGGCTGATCAGCGCCGAGCACATCGTGATCGCCACCGGGACGCGGCCGGCCCGGCCCGACAGCGTGGAGTTCGACGGGCGGACCATCCTCGACTCCGACAACGTCCTGACGGTCGAGCGGGTCCCGCAGTCCATGGTGATCGTCGGTGCCGGTGTGATCGGCATGGAGTACGCGTCCATGTTCGCCGCGCTCGGCAGCAAGGTCACCGTGGTGGAGAAGCGGGCCGGGATGCTCGACATGTGCGACGTCGAGGTCATCGAGTCGCTCAAGTACCACCTGCGGGACCTCGCGGTGACCTTCCGCTTCGGGGAGACCGTCGCCGCCGTGGAACGGCATGCCCGGGGTGCGCTGACCGTGCTGGAGAGCGGCAAGAAGATCCCCGCGGACGCGGTGATGTACTCGGCGGGGCGGCAGGGCCTGACCGACGGACTCGACCTGGACAAGGCGGGGTTGGCGGCCGACCGGCGCGGCCGGATCGAGGTCGACGAGTACTACCGCACCCCGGTCCCGCACATCTACGCCGTCGGCGACGTCATCGGCTTCCCGGCGCTCGCGGCGACGGCGATGGAACAGGGCCGGGCCGCCGCGTACCACGCCTGCGGCGAGCCCGTCGGGCAGATGGACCACCTCCAGCCGATCGGCATCTACACCATCCCGGAGATCAGCTTCGTGGGGCGGACGGAGGACCAGCTCACCGAGGAGAGCGTGCCGTTCGAGGTGGGCATAGCCCGCTACCGCGAACTGGCCCGCGGGCAGATCATCGGCGATGCGCACGGCATGCTGAAGCTGCTGGTCTCGCCCCGGGACCGGACGCTGCTCGGCGTGCACTGCTTCGGCACCGGAGCGACCGAGCTGATCCACATCGGGCAGTCGGTGATGGGCTGCGGCGGGACCGTCGACTACCTGGTCAACGCGGTGTTCAACTACCCGACGCTGGCGGAGTCGTACAAGGTCGCCGCCCTCGACGCCACCAACCGGCTACGGCAGTTGGACCGCATCGGCGACTGAGGGGCGCAAGGGCAGGCACAGAGGGCGGACGCGGGCGCAGGGGGGTGCGGGGGCGCTCACTCCTCGACGATGTGGACGGCGGCCTCCTCCGCGCCCGCGGCGCCGCCGTCGACGCCCACGTCCCGGGCGACCTCCTCCTTGACGGCGTCGGGGTGGGCGCCCTCGTCCGGGGCTACGAGCCGGCCCGCCCGCCGGTCGCCGGCCTCGGGGTCGACGGGTTCGCCGTCGCCGCCGGGGAGGTCGCCGACACCGTCCCCGGCCGGCTCCGAGACCTCCGGGACCTCCTGGGCCAGGCGCTGGTCGAGGCTCTCGCCGTCGTGCTGCTCGGCCGCCGTGGTGCCGTACTTGGTGACCCCGAGCGGCTTCTCCGGCGGGGAGTAGCCCTCGTCCAGGGTGTCGTCGTAGGTGCGTTCGTCGAGGGCGTCCTGGAGGTCGAGCGGGGCGCCGTCCTCCTGTTCCTCGTTCGTTCCGGTGGGCTGGTAGACGTCGTCGCCCATCGTCGCCTCGGACTCCGTACCCATGGGTGCCTCCTCGCGGCAGCGGCTGTTCTGTCCCCCACCGCGTTTCCCCTGCGGCCCGCTCCAATCGCGGCACATGCCATCCGCACGGGCGGCCCCGGACGTTACCCATCCGTCAATCTTGAAAGCTCAATGGTTAGGGCTATAGTCACTCGCACACTCGGCGTGACCGTCCGCCGACGCAGTGCTGGAACGGTATCCTCCGCGCCTTGCTCCGCCGACGTCTCCCGAGGTCACCCCTCTCGACGCACGGCGGCTCCCCACCCTCACCCCCCATACGCCGCCGGGTCCTCCCCGCTCGGGTGGCGTGCACGACGGAAAGCAGCGCACCCATGAGCAACAGCACCGGAAGAGGGCTCCAGGCGAATGTGCTGGGTACCTTCGACACGGTGGTGATGGCGGTCGCCGGCAGTGCTCCGGCCTACTCCATCGCCGCCACCACCGCGGTCCTGGCCGGGGCCGTGGGCCTGGCAGGACCGGCGGCACTGCTGTACTGCGCGATACCGATGCTGGGCATCGCGCTGGCGTTCAGCCGGCTCAGCCGGATCGACGTCAACGCCGGCGCCAGCTACTCGTGGGTGGGGCGCACGCTCCACCCCTTCCTGGGCTTCATCAGCGGCTGGGCGCTGGTGATCTCGGCGACCATCTTCATGGTGGCGGGCTCGCTGCCGGCCGGCTCGATGACGCTCGCCCTGTTCGACGAGGGCCTCGCCGACAACACCGCGCTGTCGACCGTCGTCGGCGCCGCCTGGTTCGTGGTGATGCTGGCGGTGGTGCTGGGCGGGGCCCGGCTCACCGTGCGCGCGCAGCTGATCATGTCGGGTGTGGAGCTGGCGATTCTGGCGCTCTTCGCGGTGCTCGCCCTCTTCCACACGGACAACGCGCTGCCGTTCGACTGGTCGTGGCTCGGGTTCAGCCATTTCGACGGGGTGTCCGGCTTCGCGTCGGGCGCGCTGGTCGCCGCGTTCTACTACTGGGGCTGGGACGTGACCAGCAACCTCAGTGAGGAGACCCGCAACAGCCGCCGGACGACCGGCCTGGCGGGGCTGATCGGGGTGGGCATCGTCTTTCTCCTCTTCGAGGTCTTCACCATCGCGGTGAACGTCGTCCTGAGCTCTCGGCGGATCGAGGACAACGGCGCCAACGTGCTGGCCGCCCTCGGCGAGGAGGTGTGGCCGGGCTGGGGCGGCAAGCTGCTGATCGTGGCCGTGATGCTGTCCACCGTCGCCACCCTTGAGACGACCCTGATCCAGGTCACGCGCTCGCTGTTCGCGATGGGCCGGGACCGTACGATGCCGTCCGCGCTGGGCCGGGTGCACCGCACCTGGAACACGCCCTGGGTGGCGATCGCGGTGGTGGGCGGGGTGGCACTGGTGCTGTTCGTCGCCTCCAACGCCCTGGGCTCGGTCGGCGACATCCTCGCCGACGCCATCTCGGCGATCGGCCTGCAGATCGCGATCTACTACGGTCTGGCGGGCCTGGCGGCCGTCGTCGCGTACCGCAAGACCCTGCTGAGGTCCCCGTCCGACTTCCTTCTCGGCGGGCTGTGGCCGCTGTTCGGCGCCCTGTTCATGTTCTGGATCTTCGCGGAGTCGCTCGGTGAGCTGGACCCCGCGGCCGTCGCCATCGGCATCGGCGGACTCGCCGTGGGACTGGTGCCGATGCTCTGGTACTGGCGGCAGGGCAGCGACTACTACCGGCCCTCCCGGCTGGACGCCTCGCGCACCGTCGAGTCCGACTACGTACCCGCCGGGCACCCGGCCGCGCACTTCGCCGACCACGAGGGTCTCTCCACCGACTTCTGAGAGGGGACCCGATGGCGCGGGACCGCTTCGCTCCCGATTTCGACCCCGACTGCGGGGATGCTCCCCTCTCCTCCACCCGGCACGACATCGTCATCGGCCGCTGGCAGGGCCTGCGGGACCTGCTGCGCGCGACCGGCCCCGACTGGCTCGCGCGCGGTCACCGGGTCCGGTCGCTCGCGCAGGCCTGCGTGGGCAGTTCGACGGTGGAGACCTGGCTGGCCGCCGAGCCGCACAGCGCCGACGCCCTGGTGCTGCGGGCGGCCACGGAGACGGCCCGGGCGTTCGACGTGGCGATCACCGCGGGCCGGGGCGTGCCGATCGACCCGACCCGGATCGACGGCGCGGTGCTGGCATGTCTGTCCGCCGCCGAGGCGTACCTGGACGACCCGACCCCGTGGACCTCGCTGATCTCGGTCGCCCGCCTCTATCCGGCCGGGGTGCGCCGGCAGGAACTGGCCCGCTGGTGGGACGAGTTGCACCGACGGGACCCGTACAGCATGGAGGGCCACCTCCAGGTTCTGCACTACTACTCCGCCCGCTGGCACGGCTCGCACGGGCTGATGTACGACTTCGCCCGGGACGCGGCCGGCGTCGCCCCGCCGGGCTGTCCGCTGCCGGTGCTGGTGCAGTACGCGCGCGTCGAGGAGTTCCGCCATTCCCTAGACACCACGCAGGACCGCTCCACGGCGGTACGCCTCGGCCAGCACTGGAACAACGACGGCGCCGTCAGCGACGTCCGCCGCACCTGGGAACGCTGGATCACGGGCCGCAAGGAGGACCCCATCGCCCCGGGTGAGCTGCGGGACTTCAACTACCTGGCGCACGCCGCGTGTGCGGCGGGCACCGCCGACGTGGCGGCGCCGCTGCTGCGCATGCTGGGCCACCGGGCGACCCGCACACCCTGGTCGTACACCGGGGACCCGGTCCAGCAGATCGCCAGGCGGCGCAAGGAGTGGGCGGTCCGCGGCTGACTCCGGGCACTCCCCCGCCGTCGGCCCCGCGATTGCCTCGAGCGCGGTGACCGGCGGCCTCGCGGCCCGCGGCGGCCGCAGTCTCGTCATGGGTGACGGGGTGTCACCCACGACGAAGGGGGAGACCCGTGTCCGTGTCGCCTCTGACGCTGTCCGACCGACTCACCGCACTGCGGCCGAGGACGGAGCGGGGGAGCCTCGCCGTCCACGCGCGGCCGGAGCTGAGGTTCGCCGAGTGCAGGTGCGTTACGGCCTGGATCTCGCGGCGGTCGAACGGCTGGGGCGGGACGTGGCGGTGGCGTTGCGGTACTGACGTACGGGTGGGCCCAGCGGTGAGCACGGGCCCGCCCGCCTCCGCCGGAAAACCGGCCCTGCGCCACGGTTCTCGTCAGCCGGTGGCGTGCGGGCCGTCCGGCCTGCCGCGCCGCTGCTCGACCATCTCGTGGCTGAGGCGCTCCGTCTCGGGCTCGGGCAGCCGCTCGAAGCCCTCCTCGGTGATGACCGAGACGATCGGGAAGATACGGCGGCCGATGTCGGGTCCGCCGGTGGCGGAGTCGTCGTCGGCCGCGTCGTAGAGCGCCTGGAGTGCGGCCAGGGCCGCCTCGCGCCGGGTCATGCCGGGGTGGTACAGCTTCTTCAACGCGCCGCGGGCGTAAGGGGAGCCGGAGCCCTCGGCGTGGAAGGGCGCCTTCTCGTACAGGCCGCCCGCCACGTCGAAGCCGAAGATGCGGCCCCCTGCGCCCGGGACGGCGGCCGTGTCGTAGCCCGCGAGGAGCGGGACGACGGCGAGGCCCTGCATGGCCTGGCCGAGGTTCTGCCGGATCATCGTGGCCAGCCTGCGCGCCTTCGCGCCGAGGGTCATGGGGACGCCCTCGACCTTCTCGAAGTGCGTGAGCTCGACCTGGTACAGCTTCACCATGTCCAGGGCGAGTCCGACCGTGCCGGCGAAGGCGACGGCGGTGTGGTCGTCCGCCGGGTGCACCTTCTCCAGGTCGCGCTGCGCGATGAGGTTGCCCATCGTGGCCCGGCGGTCGCCGGCGATCAGCACCCCGTCGCGGTAGGTGAGGGCCAGCACGGTGGTTCCGTGCGGGAAGCTGTCCGGGGCGGCCCGGACACCGTCGGCGAACGGCTCGCGCGTCGGGAGCAGTTCGGGCCGGTGTACAGCCAGGAAGTCGCTGAAGGACGAGCCGCCCGCTGTGAAGAACTCGTCCGCGAGCCGCCCGTCGTGTCCACTCTCCGCCATGCCGCTCCCCCTCGCCGCCGCCCGAGACACCCCCACTACCTACCGGCGCCCGGCGGCCGGGAAACCCGCCGCCGGACGCCGGACCGGGCCTCAGCGGGTGTTCGGCCCCCGGTGCGGAGGCTGGCGCGGTACGGGTCGGGCCGGGGCGGGCGGTACGGCGCGTACGACCGGGCCGTCACCGTTCACCAGGAGCGGGGCACCGTGGTGACGGATCGTCAGAGGTGCACCGGACAGCAGCGTGTACGCGGCCTTGTCCGGGCCTATCTCCACGCGCAGGCGGCGGCCCAGGAGTTGGACGCTGAAGGCCAGGCGGCTGAACCGCTCGGGCAGCCGGGGCGCGAAGCGCAGCCCTTCGCGGTCGCCGCGCAGCCCGCCGAACCCGGCGACCAGGGCCATCCAGGTGCCCGCGAGGGAGGCGATGTGCAGCCCGTCGCGGGTGTTGTGCTCCAGGTCGGCCAGGTCCATCAGCGCGGCCTCGGTGGTGTAGTCGTAGGCCAGCCCCAGGTGGCCGGCCTGCGCGGCGATCACCGCCTGGCAGCAGGCCGACAGGGAGGAGTCCCGGACGGTGAGCGGTTCGTAGTAGGCGAAGTTGCGGGCTGTCTGCTCCTCGTCGAAGTGGCCCGCGCAGGTGTACATCGCGAGGACCAGGTCGGCCTGTTTGACGACCTGTTTGCGGTAGAGGTCGAAGTACGGGAAGTTGAGCAGCAGGGGGTACTGGTCGGGGCGGGTGCCGGCGAAGTCCCAGTGCTGGTAGCGGGTGAAGCCCGCGTGCTGTTCGTGCACGCCGAGGTCGTGGTTGTAGGGCACGTGCACCGCTTCGGCGGCGTCCCGCCAGGCCGCGCTCTCCTCCTCGTCCACGCCGAGCCGGGCGGCCTGCCCCGGGTGCCGCTCGACGGCGTCGGCGGCGGCGAGGAGGTTCGCCCGGGCCATGAGGTTGGTGTACGTGTTGTCGTCGGCGACCGCGCTGTACTCGTCGGGTCCTGTGACGCCGTCGATGTGGAAGATGCCGTGCGCGTCGTGGTGGCCGAGCGAGCGCCACAGCCGGGCGGTCTCCACCAGCAGCTCGACGCCGGTGCTCTCTTCGAAGTGGGTGTCCCCCGTCGCCGTGACGTACCGGACCACGGCGTCGGCGATGTCGGCGTTGACGTGGAAGGCGGCGGTCCCGGCCGGCCAGTACGCCGAGCCCTCCGATCCCTCGATCGTCCGCCAGGGGAAAGCGGCGCCGCTCAGCCCGAGTTGGGTGGCCCTCTCGCGGGCGGCGGGCAGGGTGTTCTGCCGCCAGCGCAGCGCCTCGGCGACGGCGTGGGGCGCGGTGTAGGTGAGCAGGGGCAGCACGAAGGTCTCGGTGTCCCAGAAGGCGTGGCCGTCGTAGCCGGAGCCGGTCAGCCCCTTGGCGGGAATGGCGCGCTGTTCGGCGCGGGCGCCGGCCTGCAGGACGTGGAAGAGGGCGAAGCGGACGGCCTGCTGGATCTCCTCGTCGCCGTCGACCTCGACGTCCGCGCGGGACCAGAAGTCGTCGAGGTAGGCGCGCTGGTCCTCCAGGAGGCCGGTCCAGCCGCTGTGTCCGGCCGCCGCGAGGGCCGCCTCCACCTGGTCGCTCATCGCGGGCCTGGAACGGGCGCCGGACCAGCCGTGGGCGACGAGCTTCTCCACCCGCAGCCGCTCACCGGGCTCCAGCACGGACGTGACGGTGAGCCGGGCGACGTCGACATTGCTCTCGCTGCTGACGGTGGTCCGCTCGGGACCGGTGACCTCGTGGTCGGCGGCCACGGCCACCCGCAGCCCGCTGCGTTTCGTGCGGTGGACGAGCCGCAGCCGCCGGCCGACGGCCACGTCCTCCTCCGGTTCCAGCGGCGACTTCAGGGCGCGGGCCGCGCGTGGGTCGCCGTTCGGGTCGGGCAGGCTCTCGTTGGTGACCAGCTCGGACTGGATCACCACCCGGGAGCGGCTGCCGACGGCCTCCACCTCGTAGGCGACGGCGGCCACGGCCCGCTGGGTGAGCGAGACCAGCCGGGTCGAACGCACCCGGACCGTCGAGCCGGCCGGCGAGGTCCACTCGCAGGTGCGCTCCAGGACGCCCCGCCGCAGGTCGAGCACCCGCTCGTGCGTGACGAGCCGTCCGTAGCGCAGGTCGAAGGGCTCGTCGTCGACCAGCAGCCGCAGGATCTTCCCGTTGGTGACGTTGATGACGGTCTGCCCGGACTCCGGATAGCCGTAGCCCGCCTCGGCGTAGGGCAGCGGGTGCAGTTCGTGGACGCCGTTGAGGTAGGCGCCGGGCAGGCCGTGCGGTTCGCCCTCGTCCAGGTTGCCGCGCCAGCCGACGTGCCCGTTGGAGAGCGCGAAGACGGACTCGCTCTGCGCCAGGACGTCGAGGTTGAGCTCCGTCTCGCGCACGCACCAGGGCTCGACGGTGTACGACCGGTTCGTGATCACTCCCGCCCTCCCCCTTCACCGCGGCCCGCGTGGTCCGCGAGATCCGCGAGGTCCTTCACGACGACGTCCGCGCCGTGCGCGTACAGCGCGTCGGTCTGTCCGACCCGGTCAACGCCGACGACGTACCCGAAGTTCCCGGCGCGGCCCGCGTCCATCCCGGCCAGCGCGTCCTCGAAGACGGCCGCCTCGGACGGTTCGACACCGAGGTCGCGGGCGGCGGCCAGGAACGTGTCGGGGCGCGGCTTGCCCGGCAGGCCCCGCTCGGCCGCCACTACGCCGTCGATCCGTACCTCGAAGAGGTGCTCGGCGTCGATCGAGCGCAGTACGTCGCGGGTGTTGGCGCTGGAGGAGACGATCGCCGTCCGCAGGCCACGCGCGCGTGCCGCCTCGACATAGCGCAGGGTGCCGTCGTACGCCTCGACGCCCTGGGTGCGGATCTTCTCGAGGAGGAGCTCGTTCTTGCGGTTGCCGAGCCCGTTGACGGTCCGCGCGTCGGGTGGGTCACCGGGTTCGCCCTCGGGCAGTTCGATGTCCCGGGAGGCGAGGAAGGTGCGGACGCCGTCGGCGCGGGGGCGGCCGTCGACGTACTCGTCGTAGTCGTGGCCCTCGTCGAACGGCCGGAAGTCCTTGCCTCCGTGCGCGTACAGGAAGGCGTCGAAGGTCTCCTTCCAGGCGGCCGCGTGCACCACGGCCGTCCGGGTGACCACTCCGTCGAGGTCGAACAGACAGGCCTGGATCGTTCCGGGGAGACCTAGCGTCGTCGTCATACCGCCCTGCTTCCCCCACATCGGGTCTCTCACCGGTGTGTCGCACGCCACATCCGAAGGCCGGGCTCGGTCAGTCGTGCGGGAAGGAGTGGTGTTCGTGGGCGATCAGCCAGCGGCCGCGCTCCTTGCGCAGGCCGAAGGTGAGCCGCAGCCGCAGGCCGGGGCACTCGGCGAGTTCCTCCGGCGTGCCGCAGCGCAGCAGGGCGTGGGCGTAGGCGACGTCGTGACCGGCGGTGACGTCGAGGGTGTCGATGTCGAAGCGGGCGCCGGCGGCCTGCCAGGCGAAGAAGGGCGGCCAGATCGCCCGGTAGGCGGTCAGGCCCCGGAGGCCCTCGTACGGCGCCGGCACGTTGTACATCACCAGATCCTCGGCGTGCTGGTCGAGGACGGTGTCGAGGTCGCCCCGGTGCACTGCGTCGGCCCAGCGGGTGATCAGGGCGCGGATCTGCCACTCGTCGTCGGACACGGTCGTCCTCCTCTCCTTGATCCCTGCTCCTTGATCCCTGCGGCCTTGCGGGTCTCCTTCCAGGAGAGTGCGACACTCTGCTGTGTGCTCACTTTCGACGATCTGCTCGTGCGTGCCCGTGCGCTCGCCGGGGACGGCCGCAGGCGCGCGGTCCTCGGCATCGCGGGCAGTCCAGGCGCGGGCAAGACGACCCTCGCGGAGCGGCTGGTGCGGGAGCTGAACGGCAGCGGGGACCCCTGGGTCGCGCACGTCCCGATGGACGGCTTCCATCTCGCCGACGCCGAACTGGAGCGCCTCGGCCGGCGGGACCGCAAGGGCGCGCCGGACACCTTCGACGCGGCCGGGTACGCGGCGCTGCTGCGGCGGCTGCGGGAGGAGACGGACGGCGAGGACATCGTGTACGCGCCCGGTTTCGAGCGGGTGCTGGAGCAGCCGATCGCCGGGGCCGTGCCGGTGCCGCCGACGGCCCGGCTGGTCGTCACGGAGGGCAACTACCTCCTCGTCGGCACGGGCGCGTGGGCGCGGGTGCGGGCCGCTCTGGACGAGGTGTGGTTCTGCGAGAGCCACGAGGACGAGCGGGTGCGCCGGCTGGTCGCCCGGCACGAGGAGTTCGGCAAGCGGCACGAGGAGGCGGTGGCCTGGGTGCTGAGGAGCGATCAGCGCAACGCCGAACTGGTGGCGTCGACGAGGGCGCGGGCCGATCTGGTGGTGCCCCCGCCCGGGTGACGTCCGGGTCGTTGATGCTCCTATTGCTCGTCAGTGCCTCGCGTTGGCTTCGGGACCATGGGCGACGGAATCGTGTGGCTGGTGGATCCGGACGGCTGGATGTCCAGCGTCGTGTTCGCGCGCGGGATCCAGGACGGGCTACCGTCGCTGCCTCGGTGTCGTGGAGCGACGGTTCGGTCTGTCCCTCTCCCCGGCGTTCCTGGAGGACGCCCGGCTGCCCGCGTACGCGGTGCGGGGCACCCCGCGGATGACGCTCAGCGGCTGACGGCGCGCAGCTTCAGCGTGGGCTCGCCGTGCGCGTCGTCCGGTCCGAGGACGGCCGTGAAGGCGTCCGTCCGTACGGTCAGGCCGTTCTCGCCCCGCGCGGCCGACGCCGTGAGCGGCTCCGAAGAGCCGTGGCACACCGCGAACACGTGGAGGTCGTCCGGCGCGTCGGCGATCGGGCCGGCCTCCAGTGCGGTCGAGGTGACCAGATGGCGCCAGCCCTCGTCGGGGTTGCCGTAGCCGCGCGGGTCGGCGGCGAGTGCGAACGCGGCCTGTTCCTGGGTGAGTTCGGCGCGCGCGTCGAAGTGCTCGGCGCCCTGCGCGTCGGGATGCGTGAGGCGCAGGGCGCCCGCCGAGGAGACGGCGCCGTGGGCCGTGCGCCGGACCCGGTCGCCGTCGTCCTCGGCGTACGGCAGACCGGCCAGCAGGTACGGCGTCCCGTCGAGGCGCTCCACGGCGACCG
The DNA here is from genome assembly GCF_042737375.1 of Streptomyces sp. NPDC060000. Lineage (NCBI taxonomy): Bacteria > Bacillati > Actinomycetota > Actinomycetes > Kitasatosporales > Streptomycetaceae > Streptomyces > Streptomyces sp. NPDC060000. The sequence continues at coordinate 63,719 of NZ_JBHWUU010000001.1, read as the reverse complement.
TCGTCCACAGCGTGGCGCCGTCGGTGACGTACAGGGAGCGCACGTACCGCAGGACGTGGTCGCGGCCGACGACCGGCTTGGTGACCAGCTTGGCCGTCAGGCCGTCGGCACGGATGTCGCGGACCCGCACCTCGCCCATGGGGCGGCACAGCAGGAAGCCGTCGGTGACGGGGCCGAAGCCGTGCTGGCGGTTGACGGCCGCGGCCAGGTAGTAGGTTCCGGCCGCCTCGACGACCGCCGGTGTCATCCGGTCGTCGAAGGCCACCGAGACGGTGCCGGCGCGCAGTTGGTGCCGTGCGGTCGCGGTGGACGGCTCTCGGTGCCAGCGCGTGGTGTCCTGGATCTGCCAGACCAGCATCCACGCGAAGTGGCCGTCGACCCCGCCGTCGGCCTTGACCGCGTGCCGTGCCCAGCGGCTGTCGCCCCGGTAACGGCCCAGGTCGGCGCCGATGCGGGCGCCGAAGTAGCGCAGGCCGAGGACCGACTCGAAGGCGGAGTGCTGCTCGCTGTAGCGGGGGCCGCCGTTGTCGAAGCCGCCGCCGGTGAGACGGGCGTCGAGGTACCGGGCGAGCGCCTCGCCGTCCTCGGCGAAGACCTCCTCGCCGCTGATGCGATGGGCCTGGGCGAGGAAGGAGAGGGAGATGGGGCCGTAGTTGTTGTCGTAGGCGCCGCCGTGCTCGGGAGGCAGCAGGGCGCCCCGGTCGCGGACCCGGTGGGCGCGGATCTCGTCGGAGTACAGCGCGAGTGCCCGGGCGCGGACCTGCTCGCCCTCCCCGGGCGGGAGATGACGGGCCAGCATCAGACCGCCGACCACGCAGCCGATGGCCTGGTTGCCGGCCTCCTGCGGGTTGAAGAAGGTGGCCCCGGTCAGCCAGCTCCAGTAGCCGCGCGCCACCTCCAGCAGCTCGGCACGCTGCTCGTCCGCGACCAGACCGTCGGCGGTGTCGAGGACGTTCACGGCCTGGAGCAGTGCCCACACCGTGCTCGGCCAGTCGCCGATGGGGTGCGCGCCGGCCGCCAGGGTGTAGCGCGCGTACGGGAGCCCGGAGCCGCGCACCCGCAGGTTCGGGTAGCCGGGGTTGTCGTCCCGGTAGACCCGCTCGCGCAGGTGGAAGGCGAGGCTGCGGCGCACCGCCTCGGGCAGGCGCGGGTCCTTGCCGCGCTGCCAGGCCAGCGCGAGCAGGGAGGTGATGCCGAGAGAGGTGTCGCCGATGTCGTCGAGGCAGTCGGGGTGCTCGAGGTTGCCCTGCGGCGTCAGGCGGCGCAGGGCCTGCTCGGTGACGTCGGCGAGGACGGCGTCGTACGCCTGCGGGGTGTCGGGCAGGTCGTGCAGCGGTCCGCGCTGGTGCGTGAGGTGCACGGGAGGGGACGTGAGGTGCACGGGGATCAGCCCTTCATACCTGAGATGGCCATGGCGTGGATCGTCGGAGTCACGTGACAGGTGCGGGCCGGCGGGCGCGCAGTGCGACGGTCAGGGTGTGCGGGCCGTGTCCACCGATGTAGACGCGGTTCCCGGTCGTCGCATCGGTACCGCCCACCAGGGTGTGGTCCTGCCCCGGGTCGTACCGCAGTACGTCGCTCCGCTCCGGTCCGGCCGGCGGTTCGCCTGCCTCGACCTCGGCCTCGACCCGGATCTCGTCGTCACCGACCCGGTAGGTCATCGGCCCGGTCGTCAGGCACCAGCGCCCGTCGCCGATCGGTACGGCCCCCTCGGGCACGCCACCCGGCCGGAAGGTCAGTTCGAGCGCCCAGGGCACGCGCGGTCCGCTGATGTCGATCCGCAGGTCGGCACCGTCCTCCCTCAGGTCCACCTCGACGCGGGTCGTGTGTGAGACCTCGTCCCGAGGCCGGTCCGGGAAGGCCATCGCCGCCGAGAAGCGTCCCTCGTCCGCCATACGGTAGGCACCGTCGTCCCGTCGCCGGTCCGGCGGCAGCGGCTGGTAGTAGGCGGCCGTGAGGGTTTCTGTGAGCCGGTACTGGTTGTCGGCGGGCTGTTGCATGCCGGCGGCGCGGAACGGGCCGAGGTCGAAGAATCCCCGTGAGAGACGGACCGCGTCGAGGACTGCGTCGCCGGCGAACAGACGCAGGAAGGTGGGATTGCAGGCGAGGCCCGAGCGGATGCGCCGGTGCCCCGGCACGTCGGAGCCGCCGTACACCACCGTCTGCGCGGTGGCCGAGGCGCGTAGGGCGAGGCGCGCGGTGGTGAGGTACCGGTCGCGGGGCAGTGTCTCCACGGCCGGTGCGGGCAGTGCGCGGGACAGGTCCGGGGTGAGGAGGGTCTCGGCGAGCAGGTCGGGGTCGTCGATGCCGCCGGCGGCCGCCAGTCGCGCCGCCCGGCTGAAGTCTCCCCGGCCGGTGCGGACCGCGAGCAGCCGGTAGTGCGGCAGGTAGGGCGCCAGCGGGAAGGGGTGGTTCTGGTCCTGCCGTCGTGAGTGGACGGTCTCCACCGTGGCGTCCGGCCTGATGAGGTCCAGGGTCGTGGCGAGATTGCGTTCGACGGCGTCCAGCAGGTCGGCGCGGCCGAGCACATCGGCCAGCAGCAACAGCGACGGATTGGACACGTGGGCCGCGTAGTTGGCGCTGCGTTCCGAGTACAGGCCCTCCGCGTCGATGTCGACGCCCTCGAGGAGCCACTCCTCGACGCGGTCGAGCAGCCGGTCGTCGGGGAACGACCGGTGCAGCCGGGCGAGCGCCGCGCACAGCTCCCAGCGGTGGTTCGGGGTGTGCGCCCCACCGGTCAGGAGACTGCCGGAGGCGGCGCCGGCGATCTCGGCGAGCGCGGCCGTGACCTCGCGCAGTTCGGGCCCCGCGCCGGCGGCGAGGACATGCGCGTCGCACACGTCGTTGACAGTGAAGGCGGAGTCCGGCGGGGACTGCACGTTGTCGCCGCCGGCGAAGAGGCCGGTGGTGGTCTGCGCGGCCCGCAGGGCGCGGAGATGGGTCATCGCGGCGGCGACGGCCCGACCGCTGCCGTGCAGTGCCGAGTCCGGGGAACGGTACGCCGCGACCAGGGTCTTCACCCTGCGCGCCAGACCACGGTGCGGCACACCGGCGGGTTCCTCGCCGGGGTCGGCCGCCAGCGGGGCGGCCAGCCGGTCGGCGGCGCCGGCCACCGCGCGGACGAACTCGTGGTCGAGCGGGGTGGGCAAGGTCAGTCCTTCAGTCCGGCGTTGATGTCGGCGCCCATGACGTAGCGCTGGAAGACCAGGAAGATGGCGATCAGCGGGATCATGGAGATGACCGAGGCGCCGAGCAGCACCGACCAGTTGATGTTCTGGGCGCCGACGATGCTCTGGATGCCGATCTGCACGGTGAACTTGTTGGGGTCGTTGAGCATCAGCAGCGGCCAGATGTAGTCGTTCCACCGCCACTGGAAGGACAGGATGGCGAGGGTCAGCATGATGGGCCGGGAGAGCGGCACCATGATCCGCAGGAAGATCGACAGTTCACGGGCGCCGTCGATGCGTGCGGCTTCCACCAGTTCGTCGGGAACCGTCAGGAAGAACTGGCGGAACATGAAGCATCCGGTCGCGGTGAGCACGGCCGGGAGGATGATGCCAGCGAACGAGTTGTAGAGGCCGAGGTTGCGGACCACCAGGAACTCCGGGGCGAGCATGACCTCGGACGGCAGCATCGTGGTGGCCAGGATGCAGATGAAGAAGACTTTGAGCCACTTGTTGTCGTACTTGGCCAGCGCGTACCCGGTGCAGCAGCTGACTCCCACCGTGAGGATCGTCGTGATCACGCACACGAGGGCCGTGTTGACGAAGTACTGGGAGAAGTTGGCGCTGCGCCACGCGGTCAGGTAACCCGACAGGGTGGGGTTGTGCGGAACCAGCGTCAGCGGATAGGAGAACAGGTCGCTGGCCGGCTTGAGGGAGCTGAGGATGAACCACAGCACCGGCAGCCCGTACAGGCACGCCAGGATCCACAGCAGTGTCGTCGGGGCCACCGCCCGCCGGAACCCACCACTACCCGCTCTGCTCGACCCCTTCTTGGAGACGGACCGTTGGGGGTCGGCGTCGACCGGGCGGGGCATGTCTGTGGTTGTCATCGGTTCTCCACCCGCCGGTTGACGATCAGCTGGACGACCGCGACGGCCATCAGGATGAGCATGAGCACGAACGACGCGGCGCTCGCGTAGCCGATCTGGCCCCGTTTGAAGCCGGTCTCGTAGATGTACTGGACAAGGAGGTTGTTCGAGGTGCCGGGTCCGCCGTTGTTGAGGGCGACGAACACCGGGTATTCCTTCATCGCGTTGATCGTGTTCAGCAGGATGACGATGAACGAGGTGGGCGCGATGCTCGGCAGCGTGATGCTGAAGAACTGGCGCCACGGACCGGCGCCGTCGAGCGAGGCCGCCTCGTAGTACGACACCGGCACGTTCTTGATCGCCGCGATGAACAGCAGCATCGAGAAACCCGTCCAGGCCCAGGATGCCGCCATCACCACCACCATCAGCGACAGGTCCGCGTTCGACTGCCACGGAACGGCGCTTCCGCCGAGCTTCTCGATGACGTAGTTGACCAGTCCGAAGTTCTCACCGAACAGCCACCGCCACAGGACACCCACGACGATGGGCGACAGAAGCCATGGGATGAAGAAGAGGACGCGGGCGACCGACGCGCCCTTGGCGTGCTTGCTCACCAGCAGGTTGGCGGTGAGCAGCGAGACCGCGAAGTTCAGCGGTACGAAGAGCACGGCGTACAACAGCGTCCGGGTCAGCGCGTCGTAGAAGGCGGAATCCCCGAACAGGTTGTGGTAGTTGTCCAGTCCGATGAACTGGAACGCCCCCACGCCCGTGTAGTTCGTGAAGGAGTAGACGAGCCCGATCACCGCCGGCCAGACGAAGAACAGCGAGAAGAGCACCACATTGGCCGCGATGAGGACGAGCGGCGCGAGGGTGTACTTACTGCGTCTCCTGGGCGGGCTCGCGGTCACGTCCGAGGCGCGTTTTGTCATCTTCCTGACTCCGTGCTGGTCGAATGGATTCCTGTGGGCTCACGCCATGAGCCCGGCATTGCGTGGGCGCCCGGGCCGGGCGGCGGCGTCTCGACCCCGCCGCCCGGCCCCGTGGCCTACGATCAGCCGCCGACCTGCTGGTTGTAGCCGGCCACGATGTTCTCCAGGGCCTTGTCGGCCGACTGCTGGCCGTTGATCGCCTTGCCGAGCTCCGTCTTGGTCGGGTCCTCGGTGAGGCTCTTGCCCTTCAGCACCCAGTTCGTCTGCGCGCCGCTGAAGTAGCCGGAGATCGGGGCGTAGAGCGGGATCGACTCGTTGTACAGCTTGAACGCCGCCTGCGCCGCCTCGGAGGTGAAGGGGTACTTCGGGTTCAGACCGCTCTCGACCGGCAGGAACCCGGACGCCTCACACAGCGCCTGGTAGTGGGCCGGCTCGTACAGCCAGGACAGGAACTTCGTCGCGGCGGTGGCCGCGTCGCCGTTGTTGTTGAAGCCCACGGTCATGCCGCCGCTGTTGACGTCGCTGGCCTGCACCGGCTGGGCGGGAGTCGGGACGCTCGCCCACTCGAACTTCTTGATGCTGTCCGCGAAGGAGGCGACCTGCCACACGCCGGACCAGTAGGCGACCACGTCACCGCTCTGGAACATGGCCGACGGGTCGGCGCCGCTGGTCCACACCGACTTCGGCATGGTCTTGTCGTCGTTCAGTCCCACGAAGTAGTTGACGGCCTTCTTGGTCGCCGCGTCCACCGAGAACTTGCCGGAGGAGTCCGCGTGGACGTACTGCCCGCCCATCTCGTACACCATGGCGCGGAGCCTGGACGGCGACTGGTCGAACGTCAGGGAGTACTTGGCGCCGGTCTTGTCCCGGACCGTGTTCGCCGCCTTGATGAAGTCCGTCCAGGTCCAGGTGTTCTGGGGCGAGGTCGGGACGGCGACGCCGGCCTTCTCGAACAGCGTCTTGTTGATGAACAGGCCGGACGCGGTGACGTCCGAGGGGATGGACAGCACCTTTCCGGACGAGTCCTTGGCGAGGAAGTTGGCGTTGATCTTGTTGGTCTTGTTGTTGGCGATGGAGCTGAGGTCGAGCAGCTTGCTCGACCAGATCGGGTCCAGCGCCGGCACGGCCGCCACGTCGGGCAGGGAGTTCGCCTGCGCGGCGTTGTGCAGCTTCGTCGTGTAGCCGTCGTAGGGGATGTTGACGAGCTTGACGTTGACGCCGGTTTCCTTCTTGTACTGCGCCACCATCTTCTTCCAGCCCGCGTCCTGCCCCGGAACCGTGGAGATCCAGAACGTCAGCGACTTGGAGGTCCCGCCCGAGCCGGATCCCGACCCGCAGGCGGAGAGAAGCAGGGCACCTGCCGCGACCCCGGCAGCGAGGGGAACCAGGCGGCTTATGCCGCCGCGGCCGAGTCGGCGGGAGCGCCGCACACCCACAGTGGTCATCTTCGATCCCTTTTTTTCGTCGTAGGGGACGGAGCACGGCGCCGATCGAGGCGGCACGGGTGCATCTTGCAGGAAGTTTCGCCTTCCGGGGGCGCGGCCTCGCCCGGCCGCGTCGCCTTGACGGATGGGGTCCCCGGCCATGAGGGCCGTCGTCGCACAAGCACGCCCTCGTGCGGCTGCCGTACTTCGAGTACGAGCGGGAGGCTCATCCGGAGTCGGCGTCCCGACCGACTTAGAAAGCGCTTGTCCGGACATTGGCAGACCGGGCCGGAAGCCGTCAATCCTTAGCTTGCGCGGCCTGGGTCACGGTTTGGACTCCCCGGGCGACCGCGAGCCGTGCGGCACCCGCGACGGTGCCGGTGTCCCCGACCGTGCTGCTGACCACCTCGGTGGGCCAGCTCAGCCGCCCCAGCTCGGCCCGCACGCCGGGCAGGAGTTGCGGATCCGCGCCCGTGCTGCCGCCCAGCACGATCAGGCCCGGGTCGAGCACGGCGGTCACGGCGGCGGCCAGCCGGCCCACGTCCGCGGCATGGCGGCCGACGATGTCCCGGGCCGGGGCACGGCCCTCCCCCGCGAGGGCGAAGAGCCGCTCGGTGGTACGCGGGCAGGGGCCGTCGGTGCCCTGCCAGGCCGCCGCGGCCCGGCGCAGCAGGGAGCGGGCGCCGATGTACTCCTCCAGGGCCTCCTGGCGCGGTTCACGGCCGTCGTCCCACGGGTAGGGCAGCCGGGCCAGCTCACCGGCGGCACCGTTCGAACCGCGCAGCACCGAGCCGCCGACCACGATGCCGAGACCGACACCCACGCCGATGCGCAGGTAGCCGAAGGTGTGGCGGCCCCGCGCGGCGCCCTCGTGCAGCTCCGCCAGCGCGGCGCAGTTGACGTTGTTCTCGAGGTGCACGGGCACCCCCGGTGGCAGCGCGACGGCCATGGCGTCGAAGACCGGGCCGGCCTTGGCGGTCGCGGGGCGCATACCGCTGCCCCGCCGGTCCCGGGCCGCGACGTCACCGACGGCGACGACGATGGAGCGCAGCGGGATGCCGTCCGGCAGCGCGCCGAGCGCCTCGCGCACGGCGTCGGCGGCGGCCGTGCGGGAGGCGGTGGCCTCGGCGAGCAGGGAGCCGTCCAGGGCGCAGCCCCGCACCCGGGTGAGAGCGGGCCCGAGGTCGACGGCGAGCACGGCGCCGGCGGCCGGCCCGAGGCAGTAGACGGCCGCCGAGCGGCCGGTGCCGCTGGAGGCGGTGCCGGAGTGAGCGGCGAGCCGGGCGCTCTCCAGTTCCGCCACGGCGGAGGACACCGTCGGCTTGGACAGGCCCGCCAGACTCGCGAGCTGCGGCCGGGTCGCGCTGCCCGCCTGGGCCAGCACGGCGAACACCGCACTGGCGCTGTCGGTCAGGCGGGGGGCTTCCGCCACGTCGAGTTCCACAGTTTCCCCCACACGGGTACAGGGCCGCGCTCCCGGGCCGATCGTCTCGGCGGGCTGCGGCGATGGGATGCACCGACGTCGCGCGTTCCGCTCCGCGGCGGCCCGTAGGGGCGCCCGGGTGGTCGAGTGCGCGATTGCTCTTGACGCACTGTACTTCGTTAGTTAACTTCCTAACGAACTTCACGGTACTCGCCTGCCGTGCTTCGTCAGAAGCCCGTCCCGGGGCTTCCCTAGTTCACCACCGATCCGCAATCCATCGGTCACGGTTCGCCCGCCGTCGCAGCTCAACGCAACGACGAAAGAGGATCCGTGCAGGACTCTCCCCCTTCGCGCCCCCTCGTGGTCGGCGTCGACGTGGGCGGCACCAAGACGCATCTGCGCGCGCTCGCGGGCGATGTCGTCGTCGCCGACCACGTCCGCGCCAGCACCGGCTGGCGGCCGCACGACCCGGCCGCCGCCGCACGCTGGCTGACCGGCCTCGTCCGCGAGGCGCTGCCGACGGGCGCGCGCCCGTCGGCACTCGCCGTGGGCGCGCACGCCTGTGAGACACCACGCCAGTGCGCGGGGATCCGCGACGCCGTACAGCTCTCCCTCGGTGTGTCCACGCGTGTCGTGGGCGACGCCGAACTGCTCGTTCCCGCCGCCGGACTGGACAAGGGCGTCGGCCTCGTGGCCGGCACCGGCTCGGTCGCGGTGGGCCGGCTGCCCGACGGCGACCCCGTCCAGGTGGGCGGCTGGGGCGCGGTCCTCGGCGACGAGGGCGGCGCCGCCGGTCTGGTCCGCGAGGCGGCCCGGGCCGTGTGGGCGGCCCACGACCGCGGTGAGGAACCCGGAGCACTGGCTCTCGGTCTCCTCACCGCCTTCCGTGTGCCCGAGGTCCCGGCGCTCGGCGCGGCGCTGGAGGGTGCCTCGGACGTCTCCGCCGAATGGGGACGCCACGCGCCCGTCGTCTTCTCGGCCGCGGCCGACGGCTCAGCGCTCGCCCGGTCCGTGATCGCCGAGGCCGGTGCGGCCCTCGCCACGCTCGTCGCCCGCCTCGCCGCGCGCGGGGTCCCGGTCGACGACGTGGTGGTGGCGGGCGGCACGGTGCTCGGCCAGCCGGCGCTCTACGACGCCTTCGTCGCCGGGCTCGCCGACGCGGTACCGGGGGCGCGGCCGCGGCAGCTCACCGTGCCGCCCGTCGAGGGCGCGGTGGCGCTGGCGCGCTCCCTCCTGTGAGGCGCCGGCCGTCCGTTCACCCGCAGGACACGCACCGGTCGCCGGGTCATCGCGGAAGCGACACGACCCGGCCGTAGATCTTCGCTCGTACGCGTCTTGCGGCTCACACCTCGTCAAGAACCCTGCGAGCCGCGCCCGATCGCACGTACCCCGTACGTACCCCCGCACCTCCTCCCCGGCCGCACGGCCGACGAAGTCCAGAGAGGCACACTCATGCCGTCACCCGCCGGGCAGTCCACCCCCTCGGCCGTGAACAGAAGGCGCTTCCTGAAGGTCTCCTTCGGCGGCTCGGCGGCCCTGGTGGCCGCTCCGACGCTGGTCTCCTGGCTGGGCGCCGCCGACGCCAAGGCCGCCACGAGCCCGCTGCCGTTCGTCGACGACTACAGGACGAACCTCACGACGAACCTGACGCCCGAGACCAACGCCGTGGTGCGCGTCCTCGGCGGCTTCGCCCAGGTGTGGAAGACCGGCGCCGCCTGGAACACCGGTACCGCGCTGCGCCCCGAGATACTGCGCGCCAACATGCGCTACTGCATCGCGATCACCCGCGCCCGCACGGAGGCGCAGGGCAAGGAGGCGTTCGTCCACGACCGCCAGCACCAGAGCTACGCGATGATCGGCGGCCTCGGTCCCCTGGCGGATCTCTACCGGACCGGTGCCAAGGCCGTCACGTCGATCACCGCCGCGCCGGACACCACCCCCGCCACCAAGATCGACGACGCCGTGCCCGCGGGCGCGCCCGCCGGCTCCGCGCTCGGCGCCGGCTCGTACGCCTCCGACCTCGGCCAGGTCGCCAGGCTCGTCGACACCGTGCGCGGCCCGTTCGCCTCCGGCAACCCCGGCAAGTACGCCTTCCAGTACCCGCGTCCGTGGCGCATGAACGAGAACAGCGAGGTGGTCGACACCGGGAAGACCGACGCCCTCGGCTTCCCCGTGTACGACTCGGAGGTGGTCGTCGTTCCGCAGCTGCTGCGCCAGCGCGGTACGTCCCCGACCGACGACGGCGGTTTCCCGAGCGGGCACACCAACGCCTTCCACCTGGCGTCGCTCGCGTACGCCTACGCCGTGCCGGAGCGGTTCCAGGAGCTGGTGACCCGCGCCCTCGCGCTGAGCCACACCCGGATCGTCTCCGGCATGCACTCCACCGTCGACGTCATCGGCGGCCGCATCATGGCCACCGCCCTCGCCGCCGCGACGCTCGCCGACCCGGCCAACGCCGACCTCAAGGCGGCCGCCCGCGCCCAGGCCCTGGCCTACTTCACCGAGAAGACCGGCACCACGGCCGACACCCTCTTCGCCTACGCGCACTCCGACGCCTCGGACGCCTACGCCGACCGCGAGGCCAACGCGCGGGCCAACGAGCCCCGCCTGACCTACGTCCTCGAGCGCCAGGGCCGCGAGACGCCCCTCGCCGTGCCCAAGGGCGCCGAGGTGCTGCTGGAGACCCGGCTGCCCTACCTGACCGCCGCCCAGCGCCGTGAGGTGCTGCGCACGACGGCGCTGCCCTCCGGGTACGTCCTGCTGGACGGCTTCGAGCAGTGGGGCCGGCTCAACCTGTTCGCCGCGGCGGACGGTTACGGTGCCTTCGACTCCGACGTCACGGTCACCCTGGACGCGTCCGCGGGCGGCTTCGCCGCGGCCGACGCCTGGCGCAACGACATCGACGGCGAGGGCGGTCTGACCAAGCGCGGTTCGGGCACGCTCACCCTGACCGGGCGCAACCGCTACCGCGGCGGTACCGTGCTGGAGGCGGGCGTGCTCGTGGCCGGGGCCGAACGGGCCCTCGGCCGGGGCGACGTACGGCTGACCGGCGGCACGCTGCGCGCGGGCCGGCCGGTGCGGGTGCGGGGCGCGTGGGCCCAGGAGGCCGGTGCGGTGCTCGATGTGACACTGGACAGGTACCACGGTCCGGCCCTGAGGGTGTCCGGGCGGGTCCGGCTCGACCGGGGCTCGGTGCTGTCGCTGCGGCTGGACGACGAACGGCCGCCGGTCGCGGGGAGCACCGTGCCGGTGATCGAGGCTTCGGCGCTGCGCGGCCAGTTCGACCGCGTCGAGCTGAACTCCGACCGCCTGCGCGCCGTACCCGTGTACACGGCAGACGGTCTGTCGGTACGACTCCTGAAGCGGTAACACCCTTCGCGGCGGGAGCCGGTGCGCGGCGGCCCCGGAGGCTGCTCGGCACCGGCTCCGGCCACCGCCCGGCCGGTGTCACCGCAGGGCGGACGATGGCACGCGAAGCACACCCGGTCCTGGACCCCACCCCCGACGCGGGGACGGCGCGGTCCGCGCCGCCGGCCCGCCGGCGCCTGCTCGTCCCGCTCCTGGTGGCCGTCCTGCTCGCCCAGATGGCCGTCGCGATGGTCACCGCCGCGGTGCGGCAGACGCCGACCATCGACGAACCGGTGTACGTCGCCACGGCGGCCGGCTACCTCCACGAGCACCGGGTGCGCCTCAACCCGGAGCACCCGCCCCTCGGCAAGCTCGTCATCGCCGTCGGCGTGGCCTTCGCCCGCCCGCACGTCGATCCCTCGTTCACCGGCACCCAGGAGGCGGCGGGCCGGCACCTGCTGTACAGGTCCGGCAACGACCCCTGGCGGCTGATGCTGTGGGCCCGGCTGCCGGTGATCGCGCTGACGCTGCTGTTCGGCCTGGTGGTGTTCGCCTTCACCCGTGATCTCGCCGGGCCCGTCCCCGCCCTGGCGGCACTCGCCCTGTACGCCCTCTCCCCCGACGTCGTCGCGTACGGCTCGCTGGCGACGCTGGACGTCCCGGCGGCGGGCTTCCTGCTGACCTCGGTGTGGCTGCTGTGGCGGGCCCGCCGCGGCAGGGCTCGCCGGTACCTGCCGCTCGCCGGGGCCGCTCTGGGCGCGGCGCTCGCCACGAAGATGAGCACGCTGCCCGCGGTCCCGGTGCTGGCGGCGCTGGCGGCGCTGTCGATGTGCTCCCGGCGGCCCCGGGACGCGCGCAGGGCGCTGCTGGGGGCGGGCGTGGTGACCGTGGCCGCCGTGGCCGTCGTCTGGGCGGCCTATCTGATGGTCGATCCGCGGCTGCGCTGGGATCCCGGGGCGACCCATGTGCCCGTCGTGCACGGTCTGCGCGGGCACCTCGTCCGGCTGCTGCCCTTCCCCGAGGCGTACCGGGACGGCATGCGCATCCAGTTCGGTCTGGAGAACCGCTCGTGGGCGGGCTTCCTGTTCGGGCATGTGTACACCGGCGCCCGCTGGTACTACCTGCCGGTCGCCCTGGTCGTGAAGACCCCGCTCGGGATGCTCGCCCTGTGGACGGCCGGGGCGATCCTGCTGGTCGTGGTGCGACGGCTGCGGCCCGCGGCGCCTTACGTGCTGGTCCCGGCCGCCGTACTGCTGGCGTCGGCCATGACCGGGGCCCGGGACCTGGGGACCCGGTACGCCGTCTTCCTGCCGATGTTCCTCGCGGTGGCCGCGGGGTGTGTCCTGACGGTGCGCCGGCGGTGGGCCCCGGTGGCGGTGGCGGCGCTGGTGGCGTTCGTCGCCGTCAGCTCGATGCGGACGTTCCCGTACTACCTGCCGTACTCCAACGAGGCGTTCGGCGGGCCGGCGAAGACCCATCTGCGGCTGCACGACTCCAACGTCGACTGGGGCCAGGACCTGGGACGGCTGGCGGACCGGCTGCACGACCGCTACCGGGGCGAGCGGGTGTGGCTGGTGTACAAGGGCAGCGGTCTGCCCGCCTCCTACGGCATCGACGCCTCCGATCCCCGGCGGGTGCCCGCGGGACAGGTGCACGGGCTGCTGGTCGTGTCGGACTCCGCCGTCGCCGAGGCGAAGGGCCCTCTCGCGGTGCTGCTGCGCTCCAGTCGGCCGGTCGACGAGGTCGGCCACTCGATCACGCTGTACCGGCGGTAATCCGCGATCACCGGGTGCGCGAGGGGCGTCTTCGCCCACCCTGTCCGGCACGGTCCCTGAAGTATGTTGAGCCCCGTGGAAGACAAAGGAGGCGCACCGGTGCCATCGCCGCAACAGGCACGCGCACAGGCGTCCGCGATCACCTCGGGCAGAACCGGTCCGGAGACGGAGGCGTCCCCCACCTCCCGGCTCCGGGCGCTCTTCGACGGACCTCATCTGTCCCCGGGTCAACGGCGCATCGCGCAGTATCTCATCGAACACATCACCGAGGCGGCGTTCCTGTCGATCACCGACCTCGCGGAGCGCGTCGGGGTCAGCCAGCCCTCGGTGACCCGGTTCGCCGCGGCGGTCGGCTTCAGCGGGTATCCCGCCCTGCGCGAGAGGCTCCAGTCGATCGCGCTGGGCACCCTGGCCGGCGGTCCGGCGGCAGCCGAGGTGAACCGGAGCAACGAACTCCAGGCGGCGGTCGAGGCGGAGATCGAGAACCTGGAGAACCTGCGGCGCGACTTCGCCGACCCGGACCGGGTCATCGACGTGGGCCGCAAGCTGTCCCAGTCGACGCCGCTGACCATCCTGGGGCTGCGGATCTCGGTCTCGCTCGCCGAGTACTTCGCCTACGCCGCCCGCCGGGTACACCCGGACGTACGCCTGGTGACCCAGGGCGGCAGCGTCGCCTACGACGCGCTGCTGCAGTCCCGGGAGGCGGGCGGGACCTGGGTGCTGGCGTTCTCGATGCCCCGGCACGCGCACGAGACGCTGACCGCCGTACGGGTCGCGCGCAGCGCCGGTCTCAAGGTCGCGCTGATCACCGACCTGGCGCTGGGGCCGGTGGCCGACGAGGCCGACGCCACCTTCGCCACCGGCACCGGCTCCCGCCTGGTCTTCGACTCCTACGCCGCCCCGGGCGTGATGGCCGCGGCGCTGCTCCAGGCCATGACCGACGCGGGCCCCGAGCGCACTCAGGCGCGGCTCGAGGAGTACGAGCAGATCGCCGAGCAGCACCAGTTCTTCCTGCGTGAGTGACCCGCCTCCCCCAGGCCACCCCCCTCCCCGGAACAAAGCCACAGGGATCATTGCGGGCATATTGCGCATGAATGTTTTCATACGTCTTGCAAAGCAGTCGGCATATATAAATACTGCTCACGGCCGCATCCGCCCGCCAAGGGCTCATGTACGGACATCCGAAGCCGCCGTCCCCTACCCGCGTCGGCGCCCAGGATGTTCGGGGCATCGCTTGCGCGAGCGCCCGTGGCGGCCCCGGTCTTCCCCTGGGCCGGGGCCGCCCCGAACCGTCGGACCACCGTCACGACGCCACACACCGGAAGCGATGATCATGACCCTGACGACGACGCGCATCAGCTCGGACTGGCCGTGCCAGGTCAAGACTCCCGGCAGCTACGACTGGGAGCGCTCGGCGGCCAAGTGGCTGCGCGAGCTGGTGCCGGCGCGCTACGCGAGCTACCCGGCGCTGCTGCGCCACCCCGTACTGCTCGCCCGCCATGCGCAGATCCAGGTCCAGAACGAGGTCCGGGTGGCCCGCACCGCCCTCCAGACCGCCCGCGCCGACCTGCCCCGGCTCGGACTGCCCGAGTCGGTCATCGAGCACACGATCAAGATGTACGCGGCCGAGGTCATGCAGTTGCAGCACATCGCCCGCAGTGTCCGCGCGGTCACCCAAGCCCTGGCGGAGCAGCACTCCGGACGCTGACGGGCGATCCGTCCGGATGCCCCGGACCGGCATCGCCCCTGGCGGGAGCGTCGCCGCGAGACCCCGAACGAAGTCAGCTCCGTGTGCCATGCTCAAGGCGTGACGAGCGAACCCGCCCTGCCCGCGGAGTCCGGCGGGGTGCCCGACCTGGCGGCACTGACCCGGGTCGTGGCGCGCCAGCGCGCGGAGATGGACCGGCTACAGGATCTGGCGGCCACCTCGGCCGTGCTGGAGCGCGCCAAGGGCGCGCTGATGGCGCAGCTCGGCTGTTCCCCTGACGCCGCGCAGGAGGAGTTGCAGCAACGGGCCACGGCCGGGCAGCGGACGCTGCTCGAGGAGTGCTGGATCAGCCTCGGCTCCCTCTCCGCGCAGCCCCACAGCACCCCGAAACGGGCCTCGGCCGGGACACCCGCGCGGGAGACCACGCCGGCGTCGGCCGCCGACGGGATCGACGCCGCCGCCCTCGGCCGCCTGAGCCGGGCCCTCGTCCGGGTCGGCACTGCGCACGACCTCGCCCGGTGCCTGCTGGAGCGGCTCGCCCCCGACGTGGGCGCCGACGCCGTGATGATCTTCGCGCGGCTGCCCGGCGGTGGGCTGGAACTGACCGGGCACACCGGCATCGGGGAGGCCCTGGCCGACCAGTGGAGCCGGGTGCCGCCGGTGAGCGGGATCGCCGCACTGGACGCCCTCGCCGCCCAGCAGCCGCGCTGGCTTGAGGACCTCCGCGAGGACGGCAAGCGGTACCAGCTGATCGGCGACCCGCCCGAGCGGTGGCCGTCCCGGGCCTGGCTGCCGGTGGTGACCGGCGAGTCGGCCGACGTCGTGCTCGGGATCCTGCGCCGCCGCGAGGGCGTCTTCCCGCCCCGGGTGCGGGAACACCTGCTGGCCGTCGCCCAGTTGTGCGCGGGCCCGCTGCGCACGTTCGGCACCCGGCCGGCCCCCGCCGCCGGCACGGTCGGGGACGCCGTGCAGACGGTGCTCGACCGGCTGCCCGTCGCCGCGGTTCTCCTCGCCCCGCTGCGCTCCGCGTCGGGACACGTCGAGGACTTCCGAGTCGATGCCGCGACCAGTGTGACGTCCGACGCCGTAGGCCGCAGCGGGCGCGAGCTGGTCGGCCTGCGCTTCCTGGAGTGCTGGCCGGAGATCGCCCACGATCCGCTGTGGGACGGATGTCTGGGGGTACTGGCCGGCGAAGGGACGTACGAGAGCGAGCCGTTCGCCCGGCAGCAGATGGTGTCCGGGGTCAGCGAGCTGGCCACGTACTCGGCGCGGGTGGCACGGCTGGACGACGGGCTGGTCGTCAGCTGGGTCCGCCACGACCCGTCCGACCGGCAGGAACAACGGCTCGCGGACGTGCAACGGCTGGGCAACCTCGGCTGGGCCACCTGGAACCTGGACACGGGCGAGGGGAACTGGTCCTCCCAGGTCTTCGCCATCCTGGAGCGCGATCCCGCCCGGGGTGTCGTCCCGCTGTCCGGGGTGCCCCGTCTCGCCCTGCCCGAGGACGTGCCGACGCTGGCCCGGGCCATCGGGGAGCTCGTGCGGCACGGGCGGGCGTGCGACGTGCCGTTCCGGGTCGTCACCCGTGACGGCATCCGGCATCTGCGGGTGGTCTGCGAGGCGGTGACGGACGCCCACGGCACGCCCGTCGAGGTGCACGGCTTCGTGCAGGACCTCACCGCGCAGCGCAGCGCCGAACTCGCCCTGGTCGCCAGCGAGCGGGCCATGCTCACCCAGCACGGAGTACTCGAGGCCGAGCGTCTGGTGGCCGCCCGGTTGCAGGACGCGCTGCTGCCCCTGCCGAAGCAGCCCGTCCAGCTGGCCGGGCTGCGCGTGGACATCGCCTACCTGCCCGCGCAGTCGGGCCTCAGCGTCGGCGGCGACTGGTTCAGCGCCATCGAACTGCCCGACGGCGACGCCCTGTTCGTGGTGGGAGACGTCGCCGGGCACGGCATGGGCGCGGTGGCCTCGATGGCCCTGCTGCGGTTCACCGCCAAGGGCATGGTCATCACGGGTTCGTCGCTGACCGGGGCGCTCGACCGCCTCAACGCCCTTCTGCTGCACTCCCGCGACCCGCACGGCTCGGCGACCCTGGTGCTGGCCCGCTACAGCCCTCGAGAACGGCGACTCGAGTGGGCGCAGGCCGGTCACCCGCCGCCGTTGCTGGTGCGTGGCGGCGAGGCGCACTACCTGGAGCGTCCCTTCGGGATGCTGCTCGGCGCGACCGACAGCCCCAGGTACGAGGCGGCGGAGTGCCGCCTGGAGCCCGGCGACCGGCTGCTGTTCTACACCGACGGCCTGGTGGAACGGCCTGCGGAGAGCATCGACCGGGGCCTTGAACGGCTCGCCCGCGCCTCCGCCCACCACGTCACGACCGGACCGGCCCCGCTGGAACGGCTGCTGGGCGGGATGCTCGATCCCGGGGGACGCGACGACGTGTGCGTGCTCGACATCCAGGTGCCGACGGACACCGAGCGCTAGGAACCGCTCGGGCGTCGCGGTGCCCGGTACCGCAGCGCTCCGACGACGACGGCCGGCGGGCAGAGGGCGGGCAGCACCGGACCCGGCACGCGGGAGACGTCCATGGGGGCGGCTTTCGGCTCGGCGGCCCGAGGTGCCGAACGCGCGCAGACCCGCCGCCCATGGCGCCACGCGGCGCACTGGCGCCGAGGCCGGTCTCCGATGCGGCACCCGGCCATCAGCTGCCCGATGCGGTACGGGACTCCAGATCGCGGCGGGTGTCGTCGCCGTAGACGCCGGACTCGTCGCCGCGAATGCCGTACCAGAGCTGGAAGCGCGCCACCGCCTCGGTGAGAACCGTGCCGTAACGGCCGTCGGTGGGGCCGTCGGCGTACACGTCCGGGATGCGCAGCAGGCGCTTCTGGAGATCGGCCACCTCGGAGCCGCTGTCTCCTTCCCGGAGGGTGCCGGCTCCGTCGGGGTCGGCGGACGCGGTCGCGGTGGCAGCCGGGGTAGGGGCGGCGGCCGTCGGCGGGGGTGTCTGCGCGGCCGCCTCACCGCCCCTGCCCGGGAGCAGGAGGGCGCAGGCGAAGCCGACTAGGGCCGCCGCGCACACGCCGACCGTGATGGCGCCACGACGCAGGCCCGCGCCGGAGTCGGTACGGGCGCGTGCCCGCGCGCCGGGGCCAGTGCGGGTGCGTGCCTCCGCGTCGCCCGGCACCCGCGCGACCCCGGCTCCGCCACGCCTGCGGGCGGCGCCTCTGCCGCCACCGACACCGGCTCTGCCACTGCCACTGCCACTGCCGGGCACGGATCGGGGGTCGCCGTGTTCGCTCGCCCAGTCGCGGCCGCCGTGCGGGGACGTGGGGACCGTGTGGCGTGTCGAGGCCACGGGGCCCGTCGGAGCCGTCGTGCCCGGCGAGACCGCCGTGCCAGGGTCCAGGGGCGGGAGCTCCTCCGTCTCCGCGTCACCCGCGGCCGGCTCGGGCGGCAGGGGGATCGCCTCGTAGGCGTCGGTGTCCTGGGTCAGTTCGGCCATCTCGCGGAACAGCTCCGCCAGGGCATCGGTGTTGCGCGGTCGCAGGACCCGGATGGGTTCCAGGACCGGCCGTTCGTGCGGCTGGCCGGGTTCGTCCGGTGTCGGCACGCTCGTCTCCCTCCCGTGGTTCCCCCAGGAGAGATACGGGCGTGCGGGCGGCCGGGTTCAGCCGGCGAGGAAGCGGTGCAGGGAGCGGGTCGTCGCGGTGACGAAGGCGTCCCGTCCGTCCTCGTCGAGCGCGTCCAGGGACAGGTAGGGGTTGAGGTCCTCCAGCTCGACCAGCAGCAGTTCGCCGTCGGGGGCCCGGCAGGCGTCGACGCGCTGGATGCCGTGCGCCAGCCCGTTCCAGTCGATGAACCGGCGGGCGAACTCCAGGTCCCGCACGGTGGGCCGGTAGGGCTGAAGCTCCCAGCGGCGGTCGGGACGGGGTGCGTACAGCGCGTACTGGAAGTCGTGGTCGATGTAGGTGAAGGAGACCTCGTAGGCGAAGTCGACGCACGGCTGGACCAGGACCGAGCCGTCGGTCAGGGCGGGGAGCGCGTGGGGCGGGAGGATCCGCAGGCCTATGGAGTCGGCGCCGAGCTTGGGCTTGACGACGTACCGGTCGGCCTCGGGCAGCGCGTGCAGGTCCTCGGGGCGGTCGACGGTGGGGATGACGGGGTAGCCCGCGGCGCTCAGCTCGACGAGGTACTGCTTGCCGGCCATGTCGCCGCGGCCGGTGAGCGGGTTGTAGACGCGTAGGCCGTCCTGGAGGGCACGCTCGCGGAAGGCTTCGTACTCCGTCCGGTGGGCCAGGACCGGCCCGCTGTTGCGGACGACCACGCCGTCGAAGGAGTGCATGAGGGCGGCCGCGTCCAGCGGGTGGCACAGGGCCAGGTCGAAGTCCGCGCGCAGCCGGGAGGTGAGGAAGACGTCCTCGTCGCAGTAGCGCCGCCCGCGCGCCTGATAGGCCAGGTCGGTGACGAAGAGGAGACGGGGGCGGGCGGCGGACATGCGGTCTCCTGATGACGGTCGAGCGGCGGTGCGCAAAGGCTACGCCAGCGGTCCGACGCCGACCCGGCACGGGATCCACGATGGGCGGTGGGACTTCTGGTGGGTGAGGGGCGCTCGGGTCGTACGATTACAGGACCGCCGTTTTCTCCCGAAGGGCTCGTCGACTCCCGTGACCACCGCAACACTGCTCGACGGCAAGGCCGCCGCGGCCGACATCAAGAGTGAACTCGCCCTCCGCGTCCAGGTGTTGAAGGAGCGCGGCATCAGCCCCGGGCTGGGCACGATCCTCGTCGGCGACGACGCGGGCAGCCGTTCCTACGTGGGCGGCAAGCACCGCGACTGCGCGCAGGTCGGCATCGCCTCGATCCGGGTGGAGCTGCCCGCCGACGCCTCCCAGGCCGACGTGGAGGCCGCCGTGCTGCGGCTGAACGCCGATCCGGCCTGCACCGGCTTCATCGTGCAGCTCCCGCTGCCGGCCCACATCGACACCCACGCCGTGCTGGAGCTGATCGACCCGGTCAAGGACGCCGACGGCCTCCACCCGACGAACCTGGGCCGTCTGGTGCTGGGCATCCCGGGCCCGCTGCCCTGCACCCCGCGCGGCATCATCGACCTGCTGCGGCGCAACCACGTGGCGATCACGGGCCAGCAGTTCTGCGTCATCGGCTGCGGTATCACCGTGGGCAGGCCGCTGGGCATGATGCTGACCCGCAGCACCGAGCACGCCACGGTGACCCTGTGCCACGAGGCCACCCAGGACACGGCCGCGCACGCCCGGGAGGCCGACGTGGTGGTGGCCGCGGCCGGAGTGGCGCACCTGGTCAGGCCCGACTGGATCAAGCCGGGCGCGACGGTGCTGTCCGTCGGCCTGACGCGCACGGTCGAGGGCATCCTGGGCGACGTCCACCCCGACGTGAGCGATGTCGCCGGATCCTTCGCCCCGCCGATCGGCGGGGTCGGCCCGATGACCCGGGCGATGCTGCTGACCAACGTGGTCGAGGCGGCCGAGCGGATGTGACACCGGCACCCCGTGCCTGGCACTCAGTTCCCTGACAGTAGGGAACTGAGTGCCATCGGTGCCGCCCAGGTGTTACGTTCGCGTCCATGAACGCCACTGACAGGGCCGAGGCCAAGCCGCCCATGCGGGACGCCCTGGTCGCGGCGGCCTTCCGGCTGTTCCTGGAGCGGGGCTACGAGCAGACCACCGTCGACGACATCGTGACGCTCGCGGGCGTCGGCCGGCGGTCCTTCTTCCGCTACTTCCCCTCCAAGGAGGACGTGGTCTTCCCCGACCACGAGCGGTGCCTGGCCGACATGACGGCTTTCCTGGCCGCGAGCGGCACGGAACACGAGCCGGTGCGCCGCGTCTGCGACGCCGCACGGCTCGTCCTGCTGATGTACGCCGAGAACCCCTCCTTCTCCGTGCAGCGCTACCGGCTCACCAAGCAGGTGCCCGGCCTGCGCGCGTACGAGCTGTCGGTCGTCTGGCGCTACGAACGCGCCCTCGCCGAGTACCTCCGCGGCCGTTTCACCGGCCGGCCCGACGGCAACCTGCACGCCGACGTGATCGCCGCCGCGGTGGTCGCCGCCCACAACAACGCGCTGCGCTCCTGGCTGCGTTCGGACGGAGAGGGCGACGCGAGCGCGACCGTGGACCACGCGCTGGGGTACGTGCAGTCGGCGTTCGGCGCGGCGGGGGCCGACCCGGCATCCGCGACACTTCCTCCCTTCCCGGCATCCCCCGCGTTCCCGGCCCCGCCCGCCGACGAACGGCCGGACGACGTCGTCGTGGTGGTCTCCCGGCGGGGGGCGCCGCTGTGGCGGGTGGTGCAGGAGATCGAGACGACCCTCGGCCGGGACTGACCTCCTCGAGAACCCCTCGACATCCCTCGAAGCCCCCTCAATATTGCGGGTACGCAGTACCTTTACGCGTGGCACTGAGTGCCATACTCTGTGGGCGTGCACGGTGGCACGGTGACCGGGCACGTACGTGCGCGGGTGAGCCGAGCACGTGGATTCCGGCCGAGTGCAGGGAGTTGACCCGCGTGTACCACTACACAGGAAACGCCGTTCAGCAGGCCGCCGGCTCCGCGACGGGCGTCCTCGACCGCGCGAAGACCGACGGCGACACGATCCTCTTCCAACGCTGCACCTGGTGCGGCACCGCCATGTACCACCGGCTCCTGTGCCCGGTGTGTCAGGGCAGCGACCTGCGCACGGAGCACAGCGAGGGCACCGGAACGGTCCGTCACGCCACGGTGGTGAACCGCAACACCCCCGCCGCGCGCAACGTGTCGCTGGTCGAGATGGCCGAGGGGTTCGTCGTACGCGGCCGGGTCATGGGCCCGTTGATCGGCATCCACAGCGGCGACCGCGTCCGGCTGTCCACGGTCAAGGATCCGGTACGGGGCGAGCCGGTCTTCCAGCTGCTCGACGAGCCGTACCGGGCCTGGCACTAGCACCGGCACCGGCACCGGCACCGGCACGGATCAACCCCGGGCCGGCCGGGCACCGGTCCCGATCCGGGCGGACCGCTCCCGCCGGCCGGCCGGGTCCGCGGTGTCCGGATCCTTGCGCCGCGCCACCCGGATTCCCGGCCACAGGCAACCCACAGAGGTGCTTTCGCTTCCTTCGGGGCGCGAGGGGCTCCCGGAACGGACGGGGTGCCCACGCTCCGAGTGTTGAGGAGTGGACCTTGATCCGTGCCCGGCGAATAGGTGTCACCGCCGTGGCCGCGCTGGCGGCCCTGGCGGGAACACCGGGACTGGCACAGGCCCGGCAACCGGCCGAGACGAGACCGCCTACCGTGACCGCCGACAGCGCGCTGCCGCAGGGGTGGCAGGTCAGCGGCGAGGGCGCCGCACGTGAGCTGGTGTGGCGGTCGCCCGCACCCGTGCCCCTCGGCGACGCCCGCGTGGAGTTCCACGCCGGTGACCGGCTGCTCGGCGTACCGAGCACGAGCAGGGACGGCCGCACCTTCCGGCTCTCCCTCGACGACATCGGCGACGCACCCCTGAAGGACCTGCGGGTACTGACGGGCGGACGCCGTCTGGACGCCTCCGCCGACTCCACCGGCACGACCGGCGACTCCGGTACGGACAGGCGGCGTTCACCCACCGCCCAGCAGCCCCCGGCCCAGGCGCCCGCCCCGGCGCCGGCCAACTCCGTCGACCCCGGCAAGCCGGGCGCCTACCGCACGGTCGGCGGCGAGTACGACCTCGCCCCGGTGAAGCTGCCGGGCTTCGCCCAGCCGGTCGAGATGCAGGCGGTCGTGGTGGCGCCGAAGGGGGCCACCGGCAAGCGGCCGCTCGCACTGTTCCTGCACGGCCGGCACACCACCTGCTACCGGCCGGGCAGCGACGACTTCGACATCTCCTGGCCCTGTCCGGACGGCATGAAGTCCATCCCGAGCCACAAGGGCTACCTGCAGGACCAGAAGCTCCTCGCCTCGCAGGGCTACGTCACGGTGTCGATCTCGGCGAACGGCATCAACGGCCAGGACGGCCGGGCCGAGGACGGCGGTGCGCAGGCGCGCTCCTCGCTGGTGCGCCGGCACCTCGCCCAGTGGGCCGAATGGGCCGCCCACCCGGACAAGGCCCCGGCGTCGGTGCCCGACGCGACGAAGGCCGACCTCTCCCGCGTGCTGCTCGTCGGCCACTCGCGCGGCGGCGAGGGCGTCAACCGCGCCGCCCTGGACAGCCTGTACCCGCCGCCCGCCGCGCAGGACGGCTACCGGGGCCCGGTCCGCTGGAAGATCCGCGGGACCGTCCTCATCGGACCGACGATCTTCGGCCAGAATCCGGTCGCGGACGTCCCGTCAGCCACCGTCCTGCCCGGCTGTGACGGCGACGTCGCCGATCTCGAGGGCGAGACGTACCTCGACGGGACACGCGGCATCAGCAAGGGCACCGCCCTGCACAGCGCCGTGTACGTGGTCGGCGCCAACCACAACTTCTTCAACACCGAGTGGACACCGGGCAAGGCCGTGGCGCCCTCGTTCGACGACTTCTGGGAGGACCCGGACGCACAGCAGCCGGACCCGGTCTGCTCCACCGGCGCCCCCACCCGGCTGACCGCCGACCAGCAGCACCGGGCCGGCGCCACCTACATCGCCGCCGCGGCACGGCTGTTCGTCGCCGGTGACGACCGGGTACGCCCGCTGCTCGACGGCACCGGCAGGCGCGCGCCCTCCGCGGACCCGGCCCGCGTCCTGACGCACGCGGTCGGCGCCCGCCGCACGGGCGGTTTCGTGCCCGACGGCGGGGTCGGGGTGACCGGCGGCCGGGTGTGCCGGGCGGATCCCGACCCGGCCAGGGCCTGTCTGGGTGAGGACGCCACGGGGATGTCCCCGCACTTCGGCTGGTGGGATCTGGAGAAGGACTCCGGCAAGAGCGCGGTGGCGCTGAAGTGGTCCGCACCGGGGACGCCGACGAAGATCTCTTCCCTGGCTCCGGTCTCACTCTCCGGCGCCAAGGACCTGACGCTGCGCGTGTTCGTACCGCCGAACACCACCGGCACCCGGCTGGACGTGTCCGTCACCGACTCCGGCGGCCGCCGCGCCGCGCTCGGCCAGGTCTCGGTCGACGGGCTGCCGGGCTCCGAACGCACCTCCTCCTACTGGGCCCGCGAGGTGCGGGTCCCGCTCACCGCCGCCACCCGTGCCGGGCTCGACCTCAGGCATGTCGGGTCCCTTGCCCTGACTCCGCGTTCGGGGTCCGGACAGGCCTGGTTCATGGACGCCTGGGGCTGGGCTCCCGGTACGCCGGCGGTGCGGGCGGCGGCACTGCCGCGCGTCGACATCGGCCGGCTCACGGCCAAGGAGGGCGACTCCGGCACCCGCACCTACCACGTCCCGGTCCAGGTGTCCGGCCACGGCAGCGGCCGGGTCCGCTTCTACGTCGTCGACCCGGTGACCGGCGAGCCCACGGAGAAGCTGGTCACCGTACGGCCCGGCAACACCCCGATCGACGTGCCGATCGAGGTGAAGGGCGACACCCGCTTCGGCTACGACGTGACCCAGGACCTCCTCGTGAAGGCCGTGCGCGGCGCGGTCGTCGGCTCCTACCGGGGCGGGGTCACGGTGGAGAACGACGACCCCGCGCCGAAGGTGACCCTCACGCCGGTCACCGACCGGGTCACCGAGGGCGGGACGCTGAGCTGGCGGATCACCCTCTCCGAGACCGCCGACGTGAATTTCTGGCAGCCGGTCCGGGTGGTCCCGGTCACCGAGGGCGCCGAGTTGTCCACCAAGGACGTGGACCCGCAGTGGCTGCTGGACTACGCCGGTGACGTGCCCGACCCGGAGCGCCCGCTGTCGGCGGCGAACCTGTGGGTCTTCATGAACATCCCGGCCGGGACCACCGGCGTCGACCTCACCGTGCCCACGGTGAGGGATCAGGTGACCGAGCCGGCCGAGTCGATGCGCCTCGCGCTGACCGACGACGAGGCCGAACCGCTGCCCGACCACCCGGTGCTGACGGGGACGGTCGTGGACGCGCCGTAGCGGAGCGCGCTGCCCGAAGGGGGCCGGGATCACACGGTCCTGGCCCCCCTTTCGGTTCTCACAGCGTGACGCGGATGCCGACGGTCCCGTCCAGGCCCCGGCGCAGCCTGCTGCCGAGCAGGGTGAGGCGGCCGACGACGCCGTACTTGCGGACGAGCAGGGTGCGGTAGTGGGCCGTGGTCTGGGCGTCGCAGATCTCGGCGGTGGCCGGGACCTGCGCGCCGGTCGGGTTGCCGCGTACGTCGCAGGGGCCCACGAGGACGTCGCCACGGGCCCTGATCCGCTTCACCTTCCAGGAGTCGGCGGCCGACCAGGCCCCGAGCGTGTCTCCGTCGCGCACCACCCACACGGGGGTGGCGACCCCGGTCCCGTTCTTGCGGTAGCTGGTGATCAGCAGGTACTTTCCCGCGGCCAGCCGGTCGATCGCCTTCTCATCCATGTCGGCAGTCTAGGCAGCGGCGCGGGTCACCACCTCGGCAGCCGCAGCTCGTAGTCCGGCCGGATCCGCCGCATGTACCCGGTGTCGTCGCGGCGCCGCACGCCCGAGCCGAGGTAGCGGCGGTGCAGCCGATCCAGGGCGTCCGGGTCCAGCTCCACGCCGAGGCCCGGCCCGGTGGGCACCCCGACCTCGCCGTCGGCCGGCTCCAGGACACCGGGGACGATCACGTCGTCGGCACTGTTCCACGGGTAGTGCGTGTCGCAGGAGTGGTCGAGGTTGGGGATGGCCGAGGCGACGTGCGTCATCGCGGCGAGGCTGATGCCAAGGTGGGAGTTGGAGTGCATGGACAGGGCGATCCCGAACGCCTCGCAGACGGCGGCCAGTTCGCGGGTGCGGCGCAGTCCGCCCCAGTAGTGGTGGTCGGCGAGGAGTACCTGGATCGCGTTCTGCTCGATCGCCGGCTTCAGGTGTTCCCAGGCGATCACGCACATGTTGGTGGCGAGCGGCAGCGGTGAGTCCTTCGCGACCTCCGCCATTGCCTCGATGGTCGCGGTCGGGTCCTCCAGGTACTCCAGTACGCCGTCGAGCCGCCGGGCGACGTACTTCGACGTCGGCACCGACCACGCCGTGTTGGGGTCGAGACGCAGGGGCTGATCGGGGAAGGCCTCCGCCAGCGCCTTGATCGCGGCGATCTCGTCGTCCGGCGGGAAGACGCCGCCCGTGAGCTTGAACGAGCGGAAACCGTAGCGCTCCTGCATCAGCCGGGCCTGCTCGACGATCCCGGCCGGGTCGAGCGCCTCTGGCCAGTCGTCACCGATGGCGGGGCGGCCGTCGAGGGCGGGGCGGCCGTCGAGGGCGGGGTGTCCGTCGAGGGCGGGGTGTCCGTCCCACTTGTAGAAGAGGTACGCGGCGAAGGGCACGGAGTCCCGGACCCGTCCGCCGAGCATCGGCGCCTACGCCCGAGCCGACCGGCTCTTCCTGGGCCGTGCCGTCAAGCACCTGGTGACCGAAGCCGGTATACGGCAGTTCCTCGACATCGGCACCGGGCTGCCCACGGCGGACAACACGCACGAGGTCGCCCAGCGTCTCGCCCCCGAGTGCCGGACCGTCTACGTCGACAACTTCCCGCTGGTCCTGGCGCACGCCCGCGCCCTGCTCACCAGCACCCCGGAGGGCCGCACCGACTATCTCGACGAGGACCTGCGCAACATCGACGCGCTTCTCGGACACGCCGCGAGAACACTGGACTTCACCGCGTCCGTCGCCCTGATGCTGCTCGGCGTGGTCATCTTCGTCGGCGACGACGAGGATCCGTACGGCCTGGTGCGGCGGCTGGTCGACGGGCTGCCCACGGGCAGTCATCTGGTGCTGTCGCACACCATCACCAGCCCCGCGATGCCCGACGTGGACGAGGCCGTGGCGTTCTGGAACGAGCACGGCACACCGAAGCTGACCCAGCGCACGCCCGGGGACGTGGCCCGCTTCTTCGACGGTCTGGAGCTGCTGGAACCGGGTGTGGTGTCGTGCTCACGCTGGCGCCCGGAGGACACCGGGTACGGGGCCGGACCGGACGAGGTGGCGATGTTCGGCGGGGTGGCACGCAAACTCTGAGCCGATCACCGTCGGGGTGAACGCTGCCGGGCCCTCGCACGTATGGAGGTGAGGGCACTCAACGACCGGAGCGCCCCGCGGTGTTGAGGCCGCGCGTTCGGGGTTTCGGGAGCCAAGACATGAGGCATGTACGACGACGGACCGTCCGGCGAGTGACACGGCTGGCGGCCGTCGGCGGACTCCTCCTCGGAGGGGCCATGGTCACGCAGGCCGCCATGGCGAGCGAACCGTCCGGCACGTCCGCGGCACGCGGTGCGGCACAGTCCGTCGTCACGAACCCGGGGGCTGCCCTCGTCACGAAGCTCGGCACCGCGCGCACGGCGGGCACCTGGCTGAATTCCGACGGGCGTCCGGTCGTCGCCGTCACCGACGAGCAGTCGGCCGACGCCGTCCGGCAGACGGGCGCCGAGGCCAAGGTCGTCTCCCACAGCATGAACGAGCTCAAGTCGGCGGCGACCACCCTGCGGTCGGCACCCAGGGTGCCCGGCACCGCCTGGGTGATGGACTACCGGTCGAACCAGGTCGTCGTGCAGGCCGACAGCACCGTGTCGGCCTCCGACTGGTCGCAGCTGACGAAGACGGCCACCGGCATCGGCAGCTTCGTGCGCATGGAGCGCACCACCGGCGCGTTCACCACCCGGATCAACGGCGCCCAGCCCATCCTGTCGACCGGCGGACGCTGTTCGGCCGGCTTCAACGTGACCAACGGATCGAACGACTTCATCCTCACCGCCGGGCACTGCGGGCCCACCGGGTCCACCTGGTTCGCTGACAACCAGGCCAAGCAGCAGGTGGGCCAGACGGTGAACTCCAACTTCCCCGGCAGCGACTTCTCCCTGGTGCAGTACGCCGGCAAGGCCGGCGCGGGTGCCGACGTGGTGGCCATCGGCAACGGCAACGGGGTGCGCATCACGGGCACGGGTGACGCGGCCGTCGGCCAGAAGGTGTTCCGCAGCGGCAGCACCAGCGGGCTGCACGACGGTGAGGTCACCGGCCTCGACGCGACGGTGAACTATCCGGAGGGCACGGTCGGCGGGCTCATCGAGACCACCGTGTGCGCCGAACCCGGCGACAGCGGCGGCCCGATGTTCTCCGACGGCATCGCCCTCGGTGTCACCTCGGGCGGCAGCGGCGACTGCACCACGGGCGGTACGACGTTCTTCCAGCCGGTGACCAAGGCGCTGGCCCAGCTCGGCGTGCAGCTGATCGTGGCCGCCCCCTCCGACAACGCCCAGGGCGGCACGTCCACCGCGTCCGCCGCTCCCGCCCCGTCCTCCTCCTCCCAGGCGGCGCTCGCCCCGGGCTCGGCCTCGCCGGGCACGACCACGCCGGTGACGAGTACCGCCGTCAGCGAGACCCTCGCCTCCAAGCTCACCGACCCCAGGAACATCGGCCCCGGTCTGCTGGTCATCGCGGGCAGCATGGTCGCCCTCGTCGCGACCCGGTACTTCCGCGCCGAACAGGACCGCAAGGCCTACCAGCGGTACTACTCGGCGACATGGGGGTGACCTCGGCCGGGCGCGGGCAGCACGCCGGCGAGCGCCGCGCCGGTCGGTCCCGGCACCTGCCGACCGGTGACCCGCTCGTGAGGCAGGGCCGGGCCGAGGATCCCGGGCAGCGCGGGGCAGCGCGAGGCGACGACGAGCAGGGCGGCCGCCACGGTGAGCAGCAGGCCCGCCGATCCGGCCGAACAGGGTGACGGCGACGAATTCGGTCCGACGGGTCAGCAGGCCGCCGCCGATGTCGGCGAGGCCGTAGAGGACGGTCGAGGCCAGGGCGGGAAGAACACCCGTACGCCGGGGGGCGCCCCGGTGCGGGGCACCGACGCGGTGCGGCCCCGCGGACGGGTGGCGGTCAGGCCGCTTCGACGGAGTGCGGAGCGGCGGCCCACTCCAGGACGAGCCGCTGGTATTCCTCGCGCTGCTCGACGCTCAGTGTCCCGCCCGACCGGCGCCACAGGGCTCGGATCTCCTCGTTGACCTCCGCAGCCGATCGCTCGGAGAGGGTTTCAACAGTGGTGGACATGGCGTGAAGCTTACGGCGTCGGAAGTGAAGACCGCGTGAGTCATCACGACCGAACCGGACATACCGGACGTGTTACTGATCACGTCCATCTGTCAACCCCCACGGCACAGTTCAGCTCTCCGTCGATCCCAGGACCAGCACCTGGATCGCCAGTACGGCGGCACCGCGCGCCCAGTCATGGAAGTCCGACACCTTGGTCTCCAGGGTCACCGGGGCGGCCAGCGGATGGCGGTGGGCCCGGACGGCCGCCTCCACGGTCGCCCCGCCGACGTCCATCAGCCCGACCCCTTCCCCGGCGAGCACCACCTTCTGCGGCATGACGGAGTTGGCGATCTGCGCGATCAGCGTGCCCAGGGCGCGGGCCGCCTCGTCGACGACACGGGCGGGCATGGGTTCCCCGGCGGCCGCGAGGGCGAGGATCTCGTCGTAGCCGTGCTCCCGGCCGGTGGCGGCCTGGACCTGGTAGCGAATGCTGGGGATGGTCAGCAGCGAGACGGCGCTGCCGCGTTCCCCTTCGGGGGTGAGCGGCCCGCTGGGGTCGATGATCCAGTGCCGGCCGAAGCCGCCGTCCTCCTCGACGCAGGGCACCCGCCTGCCGGAGAGGACCAGCCCGTAGCCGAAGCCCGCGCCGATGGTGAGGACGACGAAACGGTCGAGCCCGCGCCCCGCGCCGAACCAGGTCTCGGCCTCCACCAGGGCGGCGACATCGTTCTCCAGGACCACGGGCAGCCCCGTGCGCTCCTCGACCAGCGCGGCCAGCGGGACGTCCCGCCACCCCAGGAAAGGCGACTCCCCCACCGTCGAACGGTCCTCGACGCGCCCGCCCACCCCGATGCCGATGCCGGCGAGACCGGGGTGGGCACGGGAGAGCTCCCCGGTCATCTCACCCAGCAGGCCGGCGACCTCCGCGGGGTCGTGCGTGGTGAGCGGGCGGTCGTGACGGGCGACGATCTCACTGCGGAGCGTGGTGACGACGCCGTACACCTTGTCGGCGGTGATCTTGAAGCCGATGAAGGAGCGGGACTGGGCGACCACGTCGAGCGGCTGCGAGGGACGGCCCTGCCGGGCCTCCACCGCGATGCCCCCGTCGGGCACCTCGACCAGCAGTCCCGACTCGATCAGCGGTTTGGTCAGCCGGGTGAGGCTGCCCGCGGAGAGACCGAGCCGCCGCGCGAGGTCGGTGCGCGAGAGCGGGCCATGGACGAGCACCTCGATCGCGACCGAGCGCTCCCCCGGGCTCAGGGGTAGCCAGCTGGCGGTACCTGTGGTCATGAGGGTCAGACTCCCACACGAATTATTTTTGCCTTGGAAGTATCCAGAGCACTATATGCCCCACACGGCCGGTGAAAAGGATGCTGACCCCAGCTCTTGACGTTGGATTCTTCCGGATCAAAAGTAAGTGGTCGAGAGCGAGCCGCCGCTGACGAGGGAGTCTCCCGATGACCATCGCCTCCAGCAGTCCTCCGTCGCCGCTACAGACGGCCAAGGACGCGGGCCTCACCCCCGAGCAGCTGAACGACCTGTCCTGGAACCCGGAGGACGGCGGCACCTTGGAGAAGGCCGTCGCGCACCTCACCGTAGACAGCGAGGGCAGGCGGGGCGACGAGCCGGGCGCCGACAAGAAGGACTTCGCGACCTTCTGCTATCCGATCACCAACTACGCGGCCGACGTGTACGCGCTGACGCACCCGGCCACGCAGGACATCTTCGGCAACGGCAAGCCCGTGGGCAGCCTCGACCGGACCAACAGCCAGATCAACCTGATTCTCGACCAGTGAAGGGCACGACCCCCATGACGTTCTCCCTCGGCATCGTCGGTGCCGGACAGTTCTCGGGCCAGTTCGCCAAGTTGTTCCTGGCCCACCCCGGCGTGGGTGACGTGTACGTCACCGATCTGCTGCCCGAACGTGCCGAGCGGCTCGCCGCCGAGGTCGGACTGACGGGCACGTTCCCCTCGTACGAGGCGATGCTGGAGTCGGCGGCGGTCGACGCCGTCGCCGTCTTCACCCAGCGCTGGACGCACGGCCCGCTGGTCCTCCAGGGGCTCGAGGCCGGCAAGCACGTGTACTCCGCCGTCCCGATGGCGATCACCACGGAGGAGATCGCGGCGATCGTCGACGCCGTCAAGGCGACCGGTCTGACGTACATGATGGGCGAGACCAGCCAGTACAACCCGGCGACCGTGCATGCCCGCAACCAGATCGCGCAGGGCGCCTTCGGGCGGCTCTTCTACGCCGAGGGCGACTACGTCCACGACATGGACCTGGGCTTCTACGAGGCCTACCGGTACAGCGGCGGCGAGAACTGGAAGGCGACCGCCAGTTATCCCCCGCTGCTGTACCCGACGCACTCGGTGGGCGGGGTCCTGGGCGCCTGGCGGACGCACGCGGTGAGCGTGTCGGCGATCGGTGTCGTCGACGGGCGGGGGGACGGTGTCTTCGACAAGGAGGTCAGTCGGTTCGGCAACGACTTCTCCAACGCCACCGCGCTGTTCGAGGTGGCGGGCGGCGGCTCGTTCCGGACGAACGAGTTCCGGCGGGTGGGCTACCCGTCCCACATCCGCGAGTCCCGTTTCCGCTTCTTCGGTACCGAGGCGAGCATGGAGCAGCTGGCGACGGTGGCGCTCTGGCAGGACAAGCAGGGCGTGAAGGACATCAGTGAGCTGCTCGAGCCCAAGCCCACCCTGTCCCCCGACGATCCGTCGCTCCAGCACATCGCGCCGGAGCTGCGAGCCGCGTTCACCTCGGGCTCGGCACCGGTGCACGACCGTGCGCGGCTGCCGCGGGAGTTCGACGAACTGCACAACGGGCACGAGGGCAGCCACCACTTCCTGGTGGACGACTTCGTGACCGCGGTCGGCAGCCGCACGCTGCCGTCCGTGAACGCGTGGGTCGCGGCCCGCTACACCCTGCCGGGCATCGTCGCGCACGAGTCCGCGCGGCAGGGCGGGACCAGGCTGGAGATCCCGGACTTCGGGGACGCGCCCGAGGCGTGACGCCCGGGAAGGCCGGGCGCCCGCGCCGCCTCAGCGACCCGAGTGGCTCAGGTGCCCGGCTTGCGGCCGTACACGAAGACGTCGTCGCCGTTCTTCAGCAGTGACCAGTACTTCTTGGCGGTCGTCGTGGTCATGTTGACGCAGCCGTGCGAGCCCGGCGGGTTCCACATGCTGAGACCGACCGAGTGGAAGGCCTGGCCGCCGTCGAAGAACTGGCTGTAGGGCATGGGCACGTTGTAGATGCTCGACACGTGGTCGATGTGCCGGTAGTAGATCTTCTTCAGACCGGTGCGGGTCTCGTACCCGTCGCGGCCGGTGCGGACCGGGACGGGTCCGTAGACCAGCCTGCTGCCGTCCTGGATCCAGCTGAGCTGGAGGGTGAGGTTGACGCAGGCGATGCGGCCCTTGTTGGTCGGGCACGTGCCGGCCTTGTTGGGCTTGTTGCCCACCGCCTTCTGCTTGTTCATGAGATCCATCACGCCCCAGGTGACGGGTCCGGCGTAGCCGATGTTCGGGGTGATGCCGTGCTTGTTCTGGAAGGCCTGGACGGCCTTGCAGTCGGTGGTCGACTGCCTGCCGTCGACGGGCCGGCCGAGGAACTTCTCCACCTGCTTCTGGTACGGCCCGGCCTGCGTCGTACAGCTCGCGGCCTGCGCCGGTCCCGCGCCCAACGCCAGTGTCAGCGGCGCGATCAGGCCGGTGAGCCCGAGCACGACGGCCCCTCGTCTGCGTATGTCCCCCATGGCTGCCCTCTCCCTGGCACAAGTGTGGCGATCTCTTCCTCATAGACGTCTGTGCCCGGGCGTCGGTTGTAGGCCCGGCCGACCTGTGACAAAACAGTTAACTTCCTTTCTGTTCTGCCGATTCGCACGATCTGCCCCGTCTGTTCTTCCTGTCCGTCCCGTCCGTGGCGTCCGCGCCGGGGCGTGCGGTCCAGTTCCTCGCGATTGGATCGGGCGCCGGCCGGTACCTCCGTCCTAAGTTCCCCGTATGCATCGCACGCTCGCCGACGATCTCTCCCGGCTTCCCGAGCTCCTCCAGTCCGCCCGCGACTTCGCCGCCCGTGAGGTGACCGGGTTGGCCGAGCGGCCCGTGGTCCGTCTCGACACGGCGCCCGGCCGGGCGGCCCTGCCCGAGGAGGGGGCCGGGTCCGAGGGGGCTCTGGCGCGGTTCGCCGAGCACTGGGCTCCCGGGTTCTCCGGTTCGGCCGGGCCGCGCTACCTCGGCTTCGTCACCGGCGGGGCGACTCCCGCGTCGGTCACCGGGGACTGGCTGACCGCCGCGTACGACCAGAACGTCTCCGGGGCCGGCGGCTCCTCGGCGACGGCGCTGGAGCGGGAGACCGTGGCCTGGTTGCGGGAGTTGTTCGGGCTGGGCGAGGAGCACAGCGGCGCGTTCGTGACCGGCGCGACCGTCTCCACCACCGTCGGTCTCGCCGTCGCCCGTGAGTGGCTGGGCGAGCGGCTGGGGGTGGACGTGTCCCGGGAGGGCGCGGCCGCGCTGGGAGCCGTGGAGGTGCTCTCGGGCAGCCCGCACTCCAGTGTCGCCAAGGCGCTGTCGGTGCTGGGCATCGGCCGGGACCGGCTGCGGCAGGTGCCCGTGCTGCCCGGCAACCGGGAGGCCGTCGACGTCACCGCGCTCGAGGCGGCGCTGGCCGCGCTGGACGGCCGGCCGGCGATCGTCGTGGCCAACGCGGGTACCGTCAACACCGTCGACTTCGACGATCTGCGGGCGATCGCGGCCCTGAAGGAGCGGTACGACTTCTGGCTGCACGTGGACGCGGCGTTCGGCGGTTTCGCCGCCCTCTCCCCCGCGTACGCGCATCTCGTCGACGGGCTGGACGCGGCCGACTCGGTCTGCGTGGACCTGCACAAGTGGCTCAACGTGCCCTATGACGCGGCCGTGCAGTTCACCCGCCGCCGTGACCTCCAGGTGCGGGTCTTCCACAACGCCTCGCCGTACCTCGGACCGCCCACCGGCGAGCCCGACTTCCTCCATCTCACCCCGGAGAACTCCCGGCGGCTGCGCGCACTGCCGGCGTGGTTCTCGCTGGTGGCCTACGGGCGGGCCGGGCACCGCGAGATCGTCGAGCGGAGCGTGGACCTCGCGGTCCGGCTCGGTGAGGGTGTCGCCGCGCTGGACGGGCTGCGGCTGCTGGCCCCGGTGCGGCTGAACGTGGTCTGCTTCACTCTCGCCGAGGACCCGACGCAGGCGCGGGTCGGCGCGCTGGCGGACGCGGTGGCCGCGTCCGGGGAGGCGTTCCTTACGCCGACGGTGTACGGCGGGGTACCGGCGCTGCGGGCCGCGTTCAGCAACTGGCGCACCACACGGGCCGACGGGGAGCGGGTGCTCCAGGCGCTCACTTCGGCACTTTCCGGCTGAGCGGCGCCACCGGACCGCCTCGCCGCTGCGGGAGTTCGCGGCGGGTGCGGACCGGGGTGAGGAGGCCGAGCAGGAAGTTCATCGCCGGGAGCGCCCACAAGTGGAAAGATCCACAGGGCCGTCGAGGGCCGCTACCACGTCAACAGGCACGTCAACATGCAGGTCAACAGGACGGAGACCGTGCGGGTATGACCGCGTTTCTGCAGCAACTCCCCGCCCTTCTCGGTGTCGTCGTCGGCGCCCTCGGCTCGTATGTCGCGGTCGTGCGCAGCGACCGGGCCCGGTTCCGGCGCGAGCGGGCGGCCCGCTGGGAGGAGCGGCGACTGTCGGTGTACACCGAGTATGCGCGGACGTTGAAGGCGTCGGTGAATCTGACCTACCGGGTCGCCGCGCACCTCGGCAACGACCCGCATCCCCATCCGCTGTCCCCGCAGGAGGCCGAGCCGCTGCTGGCCCGGGCCACCGACGGGCGGGACCCGGCCGGGGAGGCGCTGATCATGCTGGGCAGCCGGGACACGGTGGAGCGGGCCCGGGTGTGGGTGGTCGTGGTGATGGACATGGAGCGGTTCCTGCGGGCCGGGACGCACGACCCGCAGGCCTGGCAGGCGCTGCTCGAGCGGCAGCGCGCCGGCCGCGAGGGCTACTACAGGGCCGTGCGCGAGGATCTGCAGCTGCCGCCGGGTCACTCGGCGCGCTGGCCGACGCCCCCCGGGTCCCCGGCGTGAGTGCTCAGCGGTAGCCCGTGGTGTCCGCCGCCTTCCCCGGGTCCTGTACCTCGACCATGTAGCGCCAGGCGTCGGGGCGGCTGCCGTCGAGGTCGGTGAAGCCGTACACCGGGGCGAGTCCCCCGCTGGACAGGGACCGCCCGTTGAACCGGGCCACGTCGGGGTCGGCTGCCAGGGCGGCGACCGCCCTGCCGACGTAGCGGGGCGTCTCCGAGATGGCGAAGTGGGGGACGCGGCCGAGGGCGTCGCGCCAGTTGTCCTCGCGAACGCCGAACTGTTCGAGCATCAGCTCCGAGCGCAGCCAGCCGGGGGTGAGCGCGACGGCGGTGGCGCCGCGCGGCGCGAGTTCGTGGCCCAGCGCGAAGGCCATGCGCAGGACGGAGTTCTTGGCGAGGTCGTAGAAGAGGTTCACGCGATAGGTGTCACGGTTGTACTCGGTGGTGCCGTCGGTCATCTCGACGACCAGTCCGCCGGGCCGGCGCAGCAGCAGCGGCAGCGCGTGGTGGCTGGTGATCGCGTGGGTCTCGACGGCGAGCCGGAGCAGGCGCAGCCCGTTGTCCAGGTCGTGCTCCCAGACGGGGGTGTCCCACTCGAAGAGGTGCTCGGCGCCCCAGATGTCGTTGACGAGGACGTCGAGGCGGTCCTGCTCGTCCGCGACCCGGTCGACCAGGGCCCGGACCTGGCCCGGGTCGAGGTGGTCGGTGGGCACGGCGATGCCGTGGCCGCCCGCCTCGGTGACCAGGTCGGCGGTGTCCTCGATCGTCTCGGGGCGCTCGCACTCGGACCGCCGGGTGCGGGTGGTGCGTCCCGTGACATAGACGGTGGCGCCGGCCGCCCCCAGTTCCACGGCGATGCCGCGTCCCGCACCCCGTGTCGCCCCGGCGACCAGGGCGACCCTGCCTTCCAGCGGACCGGACATGTCCGACCTCCTGCGTGTGTTGCGTCGTTGTCGTCATCGAGGATCGATGGCATCGACGAGCATCGCGCGGAAGCCGGACACCTCCTGTCGTCTTTTGCCCGCCCGGTCACCCGGTCGGGTGCGGGCGGGCGCTCCCGCTCAGTGCCCCCGGGCGATCCACTCGTCCAGGTGGGGCGCCTCCGCGCCGATGGTCGTCCCGTCGCCGTGACCGGTCAGCACCTTCGTCTCGGGTGGCAGGGCGAGCAGCCGGTCCCGGATGGAGGTGATGATCGTCGGGAAGTGGGAGTAGGAGCGGCCGGTGGCGCCCGGGCCGCCCTGGAAGAGGGTGTCGCCGGTGAAGAGCACGCCGAGTCCGGGATCGTGGAGGCAGACCGCGCCGGGCGCGTGCCCGGGGGTG
Source organism: Streptomyces sp. NPDC060000 (assembly GCF_042737375.1). NCBI lineage: Bacteria > Bacillati > Actinomycetota > Actinomycetes > Kitasatosporales > Streptomycetaceae > Streptomyces > Streptomyces sp. NPDC060000. The sequence continues at coordinate 27,591 of NZ_JBHWUU010000001.1, read as the reverse complement.
TGCAGGACGGTCAGGTCCGTACCGGCGGTCTCGATGACCTGGCCGTCGGCCAGGTGGGCGTCGGGCTCGCGGTCCGGGTGGGTGAGCCTCCACAGCGGCAGGTCGTCGGGGTGCAGCCAGATCGTGGCGCCGGTCGCGTCGGCGAGGGCCGGCGCGGCGGAGACGTGGTCGTTGTGGGCGTGGGTGCACACGATGGCCGTGAGCCGGCGCTCGCCCACGGCGGCCAGGATGGCATCGGCGTCGTGCGCGGCGTCGATGACGATCACCTCGTGGTCGTCGCCGACGATCCACACGTTGTTGTCGACGTCCCAGGTGCCGCCGTCGAGGCTGAACTGGCCGGAGGTGACCAGGCGTTCGATGCGCGCGGCCATCACAGCACCACCACCGAACGCAGCACGTCCCCGTGGTGCATCCGCTCGAAGGCCTTCTCCACCTCGTCCAGTTGGATGGTCTCGCTCACGAACGCCCCCAGGTCCAGGCGGCCCTGCAGATGCAGGTCGATCAGCATCGGGAAGTCGCGGGACGGCAGACAGTCCCCGTACCAGGACGACTTCAGCGCACCGCCACGCCCGAAGACGTCCAGGAGCGGAAGGTCGAGCTTCATCTCCGGGGTCGGGACACCGACGAGGACGACCGTGCCGGCGAGATCGCGGGCGTAGAACGCCTGCTTGTAGGTCTCCGGGCGGCCGACCGCCTCGATCACGACGTCGGCGCCGAACCCGCCGGTCAGCTCACGGATCGCCTCGACCGCGTCGGTCTCCTTGGAGTTGACCGTGTGCGTGGCGCCCATCTTCCTGGCGGTCCGGAGTTTGCGGTCGTCGATGTCGACGGCGATGATCTTCGCCGCGCCCGCCAGGTTCGCCCCGGCCACCGCCGCGTCGCCGACGCCCCCGCAGCCGATGACGGCGACCGTGTCGCCACGGCCGACGTTGCCCGTGTTGATCGCCGCCCCGATCCCCGCCATCACACCGCAGCCCAGCAGCCCCGCGACCGCGGCCGACACCGACCGGTCGACCTTCGTGCACTGTCCGGCCGCCACCAGCGTCTTCTCCGCGAACGCCCCGATACCCAGCGCCGGAGACAGCTCGGTGCCGTCGGTCAGGGTCATCCGCTGCTTCGCGTTGTGCGTGTCGAAGCAGTACCAGGGCCTGCCCCGCAGACAGGCCCGGCACTGACCGCACACCGCGCGCCAGTTCAGGATCACGAAGTCGCCGGGTGCGACGTCCGTGACGCCCTCGCCGACGGCCTCCACGACACCCGCCGCCTCGTGACCGAGCAGGAAGGGGAACTCGTCGTTGATCCCGCCCTGCTTGTAGTGCAGGTCGGTATGACAGACCCCGCAGGCCTGTACCTGCACCACGGCCTCGCCGGGCCCGGGATCGGGGATCACGATCGTCTCCACCCGTACCGGCTCGTTCTTACCCGGCGCGATCACTCCACGCACTTCCTGCGGCATGGTGCTGCCCCTTTCCTCGGCGGTCGTCCGTCCCGCTGCCGACCCTACGCGTGACTGATCGGTAGGGGCACGGGCGGCAGGGCCGACGGCCGTCCTGAACCCGCCCCACCCGGGCCACACCGCGCGGCGGCCGACGTAGCCTGAGGCCTGCGACCCGACCCTTCCGAGGAGCCCCGTGACCATCGCAGAGACCGCCGGCGGCCGCCCCCCGTGGCGGCTGTTGCTCGACTACGTACGGCCACACGGCCGGTCCCTCCTCGTGGGTGCGGTGCTGTCGCTCGTCACCGGCGCCACCGGGCTGCTGCTGCCCCTGGTGGCGCGGAAGTTGATAGACGACCTCGGCCACGACCGCTCGATATCCGGCGCATTGCTCGCCCTGACCGCCCTGGTCGTCGCCAACTCGGCGGTGGGCGCCCTGGGTTCGTACGTGCTGCGGCGCACCGCCGAGTCGGTGGTGCTCGGCGCGCGGCGGGCGCTGTCCTCGTATCTGCTGAGGCTGCGGATCACCGCCGTCGACCGGAGCGAACCCGGCGATCTCATGGCCCGCGTCACCTCCGACACGACGCTGCTGCGCGAGGTCACCACCGATTCGCTGGTGGGTCTCGGCACCGGCGGGCTCACCCTGGCGGCCACGGTCGTGATGATGGGCCTGGTCGACCCGGTGCTGCTGGGGGTCACCCTGGCCGTGATCCTCTGCGCGGGGACCGTCCTGGGCGTGATCGTGCCGCGGATCAACCGGGCGAGCCGTCGGGCGCAGGACGCGGTGGGCGTGATGGGCGCCTCGCTGGAGCGGGTGCTCGGCGCGCTGCGCACGGTCAAGGCCTCGGGCGCCGAGCAGCGCGAGGAGGCGACGCTGCACGCGGCGGCCGAGGAGTCCTGGCGGCAGAGCGTGCGCGCCGCCAAGTGGTCGGCGGCCGCGGGCAACACGGCCGGCCTGGCGATGCAGACGGCCTTCATCACCGTCCTCGCGGTGGGCGGGGCGCGGGTCGCGACGGGCGCGATCCAGATCGGCACGCTGGTCGCGTTCCTGCTGTACGTCTTCTATCTGATGTCGCCGATCCAGCAGGTCGTCGGCGCGATCACCCAGTACCAGACGGGTTCGGCGGCCCTGAGCCGCATCCAGGAGGCGCTGCGGCTGCCCGCCGAGCCGGCGTCCCGGCCCGAGCCGCTGCCCCCGCCCGCCACCGAACCCGCCTCGCTGGACTTCGCCGACGTCCGGTTCCGGTACGCCGACGACCTGCCGTACGTCCACCACGGGGTGACGTTCACCGTGCCGGCCCGGGGCATGACGGCGTTCGTCGGACCGTCGGGCGCGGGCAAGACCACGGTGTTCTCGCTCATCGAGCGGTTCTACGACCCCGAGTCCGGCACGATCGCCCTCGACGGCCGCGACCTCGCGGACTGGGAGCTGTCCCACCTGCGCTCCTCCATCGGCTACGTCGAGCAGGACGCGCCCGTGCTGTCGGGCTCGCTGCGCGACAACCTGCTGCTGGGGAACCCGTCGGCGGACGACGACGCCGTGCGGGGCGTGCTGAAGACGACCCGCCTGGAGGACCTGGTCGGGCGGCTGCCGCAGGGGCTGGACACGCTGGTCGGGCATCGCGGAACGAAGCTGTCCGGCGGCGAACGGCAGCGGGTGGCGATCGCCCGCGCGCTGCTGCGCCGCCCGAGGCTCCTCCTGCTCGACGAGGCGACCTCCCAGCTGGACGCGGTGAACGAGGCGGCGCTGCGCGACACCGTCGCCGACGTCGCCCGGACCACCACGGTCCTCGTCGTCGCGCACCGGTTGTCGACGGTCACGATGGCCGACCGGATCGTCGTCATGGACGCGGGCCGGGTCCGCGCGGTGGGTACGCACCGCGAACTCGTGGCGGGCGACCCGCTCTACGCGGAGCTGGCGGCCACACAGTTCCTCGCGACGGTCGACTGACGTCTGACCGTTGACGGCGGACGGCGGACGGCTGACGGCGGACGGCTGACGGCCGACGGCCGACGGCGGACGGCGGACGGCTGACCGTTGACGGCCGACGGCGGACGGCGGACGGCTGACCGTTGACGGCTGACGGCTGACGGCTGACGGCTGACGGCTGACCGTTGACGGCCGACGGCGGACGGCGGACGGCTGACGGCTGACGGCTGACGGCCGACGGCTAACCGCTGACCGCAGACTGCCGACGGCTAACCGCAGACCGCCGACGGCTGCCGCTGACGGGGCCGGACGCGGGCGGGGGCCGCCCGGTCGTCCGGACGGCCCCCGCGGGCAGAGACGGGTCGCTCAGCCCTGAATTCCGGGCAGCAGGCCGGTGACGGGCGCGACGAGGTCGGTGACCTGGTGCAGCTCGTGCAGCTGGTCGAGCCGGCTCACCTTGTTGAGCTCGCCCAGCTGCCGCGAGACCGGCGGGAGGGCCGCCCGGTGCTCGGCGGGGATCGGGGCGGCGACGAGCGAGTCCAGCACCGTCATCGGGTTGAGTCGGCCGGTGGTCGGGGCGTCGGCCGCGTTCGCCATGGGCGCCGCGAGGCCCGTGACCCCGGCGGCGAGAGCGGCGAGAGCGGCGATGCGTCGAGTGGAGATCATGCCCTCAGCAACGCCACGGGAGCCCTCGCGGACACGGGTGGGCGGCGGCGCTCACCCGACAGGCGGAGACGACCGCCTGCGCTTGCCGACCCCGGCCTGGCGGAGGAGCCTCGAAGGTGAGGGTCGGGCGGCCCGACCTCCCCTCGGCCGCGGCCCTCGGAGGAGGTCACCATGAGCACCGCGGCAGGCTCCGCCTTCGACACCGAGACCTTGCGCAGAGGCATAGAAGAACAGACCGCGTCGACCTTGCTGTCGCTCTACGCCGATGACGCGGAAATCCACGTCATCGACCACAACACCCAGCCGAGCCGGCCCAAGGTGCTGCACGGCCGGGACGAGATCGGCCGGATGCTCGACGACGTCTACAGCCGGGACATGACCCACAAGCTGGAGGAGTGCATCGTCCAGGGCGACCGCGCCGCCTTCAGCGAGTCCTGCCGGTACACGGACGGCGTGCGCGTCCTCGCCGAGTCGATGATCACGCTACGGGACGGCAAGATCGTCGAGCAGACGATGATCCAGGCATGGGACGAGTAGGAGGGAAGACCGCAGGGGTCCAGGTCACCTCAGGCTGACCTGGGCCTTCTCGGTACGGGCCGGGCTCGGGTGAGCGCGTCCGGCTTGCTCCGCGCTGCCGGCACCGGTGTCCGCGGCAGGCCGGCGAGTTCCTTCGCCTGCTGCGCACAGCCCTGCGAGCGGTACGGTCCCGCCCGCGTCCTGCGGCGCCGCCTGCCGTTCGTAGGCGGTGCGGCCGGCTTCGCTGAGCCGTGTCCGCATCCGCCGCGGGTGAGGCGACCGTGGCCGTCCGGCTAGCGGAGCGGGCGAGGGAGTTCCTGGGCGGAGCGGGTCACCGGGCCCGCCGCGGCAGAGCTGATCTCAGGCCCGGGCCGACGCGCTTCCCGTGTCGGCCGGGGCGCCCTCGGCGGCGATGCGTCCGAGGCGCCGGATGACCGCGCTCAGCCTGGCCAGCGCCACCGCCGTACCGGCGCAGACGGGAACGGCGGGCCAGTACGGGAGGACGTGCCCGAAGAGCGCGTCGACGAGGAGCGCGAGCAGCGCCGCCGTGCCGACGACCGACCCGAGCGCGCAGGGCCCGAAGCGGTCGTCGCGGCCCGCCCGGGCCCGGCCCGCCCGGGCCGCCAGGAGGGCGGCGGCGGACACGGCGAGGGAGATCAGATAGGCCGTCGTCAACGGGGTCAGCACGATCAGCGTCACGTCCAGTGTCCCGAAGTGCCAGCCGCGCCACACGTCCTGGCCGTCGATCTCCACGACCCGGCCGTGCCACAGGCCGACCGTGACCCGCTTGCCCTCCCAGAGGTCGTGCCCGACCTGGTCCTCGACCTTGTCCACCCTCTTCCGCCCTTCGCCCACGGCGAGTCGGACGGTGTAGTCGGTGTGGCTGAAGTACGCGTCGCTGCCGCCGGCCTGTCCGCCGCCCGCGTATCCGGACTCCGTGTGCGAGGTCAGCTCCGTCACGCTCGCGACGGCGGTGTGCAGGGATCCGTGCGACCGGGCGTGCGCCACGGCCGTCTCCTGGTAGGTGCGTCCGGCGAGCAGCAGGATCAGGGCGGCCATGCCGAGGCGGAACACCACGCGCCGGACGCGTCCGCCCCTGCTCCTGACCGACTGGGCCTCGTTGATGTCCGACATGGTCCCCCTGGTCCCGTGCGTCGACCGGTCCGACATGTCGACAGACACGGGAAAACGCCCGGCCGGTTCCCCGCCACCGGGCCTCGGGTGTCTCTGCCCGCGGTGAGGGGGCCCGACCCGCGAGGGTCGGGCCCCGGTCCGCAGGGTCAGGTCAGCGTCCACTTCTGGTTGTCGGCGGTGCCGCAGGTCCAGAGCACGATCGTGGTGCCGTTGGCCGTGCCCGCCCCGTTGGCGTCGAGGCAGAGCCCCGCGTTGACGTTGGTGATCGTGCCGTCGCTGTTGACGTTCCACTTCTGGTTGTTCTGGCCGTTGCAGTCCCAGATCACGACCTTGGTGCCGTTGGTGGTGCCGAGGTTGTAGGCGTCCAGGCACTTGTTCCCGTACACCACGAGTTCCTTGCGGGAGGTGTACGTCCAGGCCTGGTTGGAGCCGCCGTTGCAGTCCCACAGCTCGGCCTGGGTGCCGTTGGTGAGCGTGCTGTTGTACAGGTCCAGACAGCGGCCGGACTGCTTGCCGACGACGAGGGTGCCGTTCGCGCCGGCCAGGGGCCTGACCGTGATGTCGGCGAGGGCCGGGGCCCCGGTGAAGGCGAGTGTGTTGGACGAGCCCTTCGACAGGGCCACCTGAAGGGTGATCGTGCCCTGCGTGGAGCCCGTCGGCGGGAAGGAGACCGTCGTCGCCGTCTGGCCGTTGACCTTCAGGGTCGCGGTACGGGCGGTGGTGGCGGTGTTGGTGTAGGCGACGTCGACGACCTTCAGGCCGGTGTTCCCGGCGACGACGCCGGAGAAGCTCGAGGTGCCGGTGTAGGTGCTGCCCGACGCCTCGGTGCCGCCGGTCACGGTGAGCATGACCGAGCCTCCCGCCGGGACGCTCGCGGTGTAGCTCGTGGAGTACGTGCCGACGTCGGCACGGGCCCACAGGTCACGGACCGTGGCGGAGGCGTTGGTCAGCCCCAGGTCGGACCAGCGGACGGTGATGTTCTGGGCGGAGGAGGTGCGGTTGAGCAGGACGACGGCACGCTTGCCGCTGCCGGACAGGACCTTGCCGTAGACCTGCGCCCCGCTGGTGTCCTCGGCGACCTTGACGCCCTGGAGGCCGCGCGCGTCCTGGTCGACGGCGACGACCTCGGGGTTCTTGAGGATGTTCGCCGTCTCCGCCGTCATCGTGGTCAGGTCGTTGCCGGCGAGCAGCGGGGCGCCGGAGACGGCCCACAGGTTCATGTGGGTGCGGTTCTGGGCGGCGGTGAAGCCGTCCATGCCGACCATCAGCATGTCGGGGTCGTTGTAGTAGCCGGTGTGCTGGGCGGTGGGGTGCAGTCCCTGGTCGAAGTTGGACAGCAGGTTCGTCATCGACGGCTTGTTGCCGTAGTAGATGATGTCGGTGCTGGTCCGGAACATCGGGGCGAGCCCGGGGGCCCAGTTCCAGGTGTTCTGGTAGCCCCAGTTGCAGATGGAGAGGGTGAGCGGGCGGCCGGTGGCGGCCGTCGCCTTGGTGACGGCACCGCTGATCGCGGTGTACGCCGTCGCCGCGTCGAGGCCCTCGGCGTCACCGCCGCACCAGTCGACCTTCACGAAGTCGAAGCCCCACTGCGAGAACTTGAGCATGTCCTGGTCGTAGTGGCCCTCGCTGCCGCTGCCCGGGGCGGCGGGACGGCCGGTCGGGTAGTAGTAGCCGCAGCCGTCCTTGCCCGCGTCCGTGTAGATCCCGGCCTTGAGGCCCTTGCTGTGGATGTAGTCGGCGATGGCGCTCATGCCGCCGGGCCACTCGGACTCGTCGACGGTGATGTCGCCCGCGCTGTCGCGGGTGCCCGGCCACCAGCCCTCGTCGATGTTGATGTACTTGTACCCGGCCGCCGGCAGGCCCGCGGCGACGAACGCGTCGACCTGCTGCTTGATGACGTTGTAGTCGATCTTCGAGGCGAAGCTGTTCCAGGAGGCCCAGCCCATCGGGGCGGTGGGCACGGCGATCTGGCGCGAGGTCGCGGCCTGGGCCGTGCCGGGCTGGGCGAACAGCAGGGCGGCGGTCACCGTCAGCAGCAGGGCGAGCAGCCGTGCGACGGCGGATCTCCGGTGCCGGACGGGGTGCGCGGGGTGTGGGGGAAACATACGGCGGCTCCAGCTTCGAAAGATCGATCTTCGAAATATCGAACAAGGGTCGGCGAACCGAACGCTTTGCGCGCCGAAAGTAGAGCCGTGGGTGAGTGAAGTCAACGGCTGCGACAGAAGTGATGTGACCGCTCTCAAAAATGAACTGGCTTCATTCCCGGGGTCGTTCACCTACGATCGGACGCCGTGCGGCCATACTGTCCGTCGTGCGAGTGGCGATCATGACAGCGGGATCCCGGGGTGACGTCGCCCCCTTCACGGGACTGGGCCATGGACTCGTGCGTGCGGGACACCAGGTCACCCTGGTCACCCATGCGCGGTTCGCGCCGCTAGTGGCGGGCTCGGGGGTGGGGTTCCACGCGCTCCCGGTGGATCCGCGGGCGGAGCTGGAGTCCGAGCGGGGCCGCGGGCTGCACCGCAGCACCACCGGCCCGGGCAAGTTGCTGCGGATGGGCCGGATGGCGCGGTCACTGGTGGGCCGGATGACCGACGATCTCCTGACCGCCGCGCAGGCCGGCGACATCCTGCTGCTGTCCGCCTCGGTGGCACCCCTGGGGCACGTCATCGCCGAGGGACTGGCCCTGCCCAGCCTCGGCCTCTACCTCCAACCCGTCGCCCCCACTGCGGAGTTCGCACCGCCGATGCTGGGCGGCGGCTCATGGGGAGCGGTCGGCAACCGGCTCGCCGGACACGGTGTCGGGATGGCCGTGGAACAGATCTTCGCGCCGGTCGTGCCGGCGGTACGGGCCCGGCTGGGGCTGCCCGCCGTGCGCCGTCCCGGCCTGCGGGCCCGGCACCGGCACGGCTGGCCGGTCCTGCACGGCTTCAGCCCGCTGGTGGTGCCCCGGCCCCGGGACTGGCGGGCGGAACTGGACGTCACCGGCTACTGGTGGCCGTACGACCGGGAGACTCAACTCCCCTCCGCTCTGCGGGCGTTCCTCGACGCCGGGCCGCCACCGGTCTTCGTCGGCCTGGGCAGCGCGACGGTGCCCGACCCGCGGCTGCTGAGCGCCGAGATCGTCCGGGCCCTGCGGCGCGCAGGACTGCGCGGGGTGATCCAGCGCGGCTGGGCCGGCCTCGCGGCCGACGGCGAGGACATGCTGACCGTCGACGACGTCCCGCACTCGCTGCTGTTCCCCGAGACGGCCGCGGTGGTCCATCACTGCGGGGCGGGCACGACGGCGGCGGGCCTCCGGGCCGGGGTCCCCGCCGTACCGGTACCGATCCAGTTCGACGAGACCTTCTGGGCGGACCGGCTGGTGGGCCTCGGCGTGGCACCGGCTTCGGTGCCGCTGCGACGGCTGACCGCCGACACCCTGACCGAGGCGCTGCTGCGGGCCACCCGGGACCCCGGACACCGCGAGCGGGCCCGGGCCCTGGGGGCGCGGGTGCGCGGGGAGGACGGGGTGGGGCGGGTGGTGGAGGCCGTGCACCGGCTGTCACCCGGGCGGCCCGGGCCCGGCAGGAGCGGCTAGGGCAGGTCCTGAGCGGCCTCGGGTGCCCACCCGGCCGGTCGCAGGATGCCCAGCAGTTGCCGGACCAGTTCGTCGACCACCTCGTCCAGGGTGGCGTCGACCCATCCCGAACTCCAGTCGTGGAGAAGGCCGTTGACACTGCCGATGAAGGCCGTCGCCGCGAGGCGGTAGTCACGGGGGGCCGCCTCGCCCCGGGCGGCGGCCGCCGTCGCCTCGGCGCAGATGAGGTCGACCCAGCGGGCGCGGCGGGCCAGCCGCTGCTCCTCCAGCCGGGGGCTGACGCCGACGATCTCCACGAAGGTGATCCGGATGCGGCGCGGGTCGGCGGTCACATTGGCCGCGTAGGCGCGGAAGATCGCGGTGACCCGCTCGACGAGCGGCACGTCCCCCGCGGTGGCGAAGGCGGCCAGGACCGCTTCCTCGGCCCAGTCGTTGACCTGGAGGTGCAGCGCGGCCAGGAGGTCCTCGAGGGTGCGGAACTCCTCGTAGAACTGCCGGGTCGACAGTCCGGCCGCCTCACTGAGCGACGCGACCGTGGTGCCGCGGTAGCCGGGGGCGTCCCCGAACAGCCGCAACGCCGCCTCCAGGAATCTCCCGCGCCGCTCGGCCTGCCGCTGCTCGGCGGTCTTGCCGCCGTACCGGCCGGTCGGCGCCCTGAGCCTGCCCGCCACTGACCCTCCCTCGTCGTTCCGTGCTCCCCCGCCGTCAAGTTTGTCGCGTACGGGGTCTTGTGGCGAAGGGCACCCCTTCCTTACTTTCCAGTAAGTCAATTCTGAATGCACCCGTGTTCAGATTTGGGCGGGTTCTTCCGCCCTGCCCCCACACCTTTCGCCCCCAGAGGAGAGAGCAGCCATGCCTGCCTTCAGAACCAGGCACCTTTGCTCCGTAGCCGCCGCCCTCGTCCTGACCGTCACCGCCCCCGCGACCGCCGCCACCGCTGCCTCCGGCGCCTCGAACGCCGCCGCGCTGCGCGAGGTGCTCTTCGTCGGCAACAACTGGGAGGGCACGGCGGACGTCATCAAGTCCAGCGGTGACTTCGCCAAGGTCGGCCGGATCAACGTGATCCCCGACAAGGACGCCCGGATGGCGGAGATCAACGCCGATCCGATCAAGTGGATCTACTTCCAGGCCATCCGCAACGGTGTCGGCGAGGGCCACGACCAGTTCGTCGACGACATGTACACCACGCCGGACGGCGCCTCGGTGGTCGTCTCGCGGCCCAGTTTCGCCGACGTCGTCTCCATCAACCTGGCCACCGGGAACATCAACTGGCGTTTCCCGGTGTCCGGTTACCGCTCCGACCACATGGCCGTCTCGCCCGACGGCACCCGGGTCGCGGTCTCCGCCTCGATCTCGAACACCGTGCACGTCCTGAACATCAACACCGGCAAGCAGCTGGGCTCGTTCAAGACCGGCGACAAGCCGCACGAGAACATCTTCACCAAGGACGGCAAGTACATCTACAACATGGCGATCGGCGACGTGAACACCTCGCAGGACGCCCCGTGGCAGGACTTCACGAAGGGCGACCGGCGCATCACCGTCGTCGACGCGAACACCTACCAGCAGGTCAAGATCATCGACATGCGGCAGCGGCTGGACGCGATCGGTCTCACGGACTTCTCGGACGCCGTGCGCCCGGCCGTCTTCTCCCCTGACGAGTCCAAGCTGTACTTCCAGGTCTCGTACTTCAACGGCTTCTTCGAGTACGACCTCGCCACGGACCGCATCACCCGGACGAAGACCCTGCCGAAGAACCCGGCGACCAGCGACGACCGCACCACGTTCGTCAACGACTCGCGCCACCACGGACTCTCGATGAGTCCCGACGGAACCAAGCTGTGCGTCGCGGGCACGATGGACGACTACGCGACGGTCGTCGACCGCGCCACCCTCCAGGAGGGCCCGCTGGTCACCGCCTCCAAGCCCTACTGGGCCACGGTCAGCGGCGACGGCAAGGACTGCGTCATCTCCGAGAGCGGCGCCGACCAGGTCACGGCGATCGACTTCGCCACCGGGCGGAAGGTGGTGTCGGTACCCGTGGGCGACCATCCGCAGCGGGTGCGGCTCGGCCATGTGGCGGCGAACTGGACCGGAACCGGCAGCTGACGGCTCCCCGGTACAGCAGGGGTGGGTGGCGATGACCGCCACCCACCCCGTCGTCGTGCCCGGCGCGGTCACCCCACTTTCTGGGCCACCCACGTCGACAGTTCCGTACGGGCGGCGGCCAGCAGGGTCGCGGACGGCGCGGTCGACCCGTTGGTCACCAGGGCGTAGTGCACGGTGCCCGAGTCCGGCGCGCTGAGCAGCAGGCGCCGGCTGCCCGTGCCGCCCGGTTCGGCGGCCGCGGCGATCTTCGTGGTCGTCGTGTACGCGGGCGGGGCGTACACCGTGCCGAGGTCGGAGACGACCGTCGTCGTGGCGGTCGGGAAGGAGGCCGGCAGATGCAGTTCGGTGGGCGCCGTGCCGCCGTTCGAGCGCCACACCAGCAGTCCGTACTGGCCGGAACCGACGAGCTGTTTCGTGTTCGGCAGGGAGCTGGGGACCGGATTCCAGGTGAGCGTGGTGGAGCCGTCGCGGGAGCGGTCCTCGTAGGTGAAGGCGACGGTGGTGCCGGAGGTGGCGCTCGGGTAGATCCGGTCGAGCAGCCGGGCGTCCTGACGGAGCGTCACGGTGCCGCTGTCGTCCAGGCGTACGGCGGAGAGATCCTCGTCGTTCCAGGCGTCACCGGTGGTGCGCACCTTGCCGGCGTTGTCGTTCATCAGCTCGTGGTGGCGGCCGTTGTAGATGTCCCACTGCCACTGCGAGCCGGACAGGACCGGCCCCGAAGCCGCCGGGGTGGTCCACCAGTCGGCGCCCTTCACACGGGAGTCGAGGGACTGGTACATCGCCTTCAGGACGGTCGGCGCCTTGCCGGCGGTGGAGCCGTTCAGCGGGTGGCCGAACTCGCTGACGATCGCCGTCGTCCCGGCCGCGGAGGCGCGGTCGCGGACCGTGCCGAAGTCGGTCACGTACTGGCCGTCCTCCGCGTTGCCCCACATCAGGACGCCGGAGATGGCCTTCTGGTCGTAGAAGTGGGTGTTGAAGACATAGCGGGAGCCGAGCGTGCCCGCGTCGAGGAGTCCGCCCTCCTCCTTGCTCACGTTGCCGTTCCAGAAGAGGTTCGGCTCGACGAAGGCGGGCTTGTCGGTCCAGCCGGCCGCGTCCATCCGGGCCCGGAACCTCACGTAGAAGGGCCACAGCAGGTCGCGTTCCCAGGTACGGCTGGTCTGGCCGGAGTCGTAGGTGCCGGCATAGGGCTCGTTGTAGGGGTCGAAGCCCAGGACGCCCGCGAACTCCTCGGTGGTGAGGTTCGTCTTGAGGTACGCCATGGTCCTCTGGGCGGTGGCCAGGAAGTAGTCCTGGAGGCCGTAGTTGTTGTGCCAGAAGTCGTACTGGGCGGCCTTGACCGCGCCGTTCTGGGTGATGTTCTGCCCCCAGAGCAAGCAGATGCCGCAGGACTCGCTCGGGTAACCGCCCAGGTCCACCGCCCACTTGGGAGCGCCGTCACCGGTGTACCAGCTGCCCGAGTTGAACAGGTGGCGGGAGTAGAGGTCCTGGTGGAAGTCGGGGTAGACGCGGATGCCGGCGTCGAGGAAGGCGCGCAGCTGTTCGGTGGCCGCGGCCAGGTAGGTGGTGTCGACCTGGCCGCGCACCGGTTCGGCGTAGGCCCAGGAGAGCAGGAAGCGCACGGAGTTGCCGCCGCCGAGGGCGCGCAGCGCCGTCGCGGACTTCCTGGCGTCGGCGACGGAGGCGAAGGGCAGGCCCTTGTTCTCCGCGAGCTTGGTCTCGCCGGAGACGTTGTAGCCGCGCAGCACGACCTCGCGGCCGCCGGCGTCGAGGAAGCGGCCGCCCGACACGGTGAGCGCCGTGCCGTCGAAGGGGAGGGAGTCGGGGAGGGTGGTCGCGGCGGTGGCGGCCGGGGAGCCCGCCACCGTCAGGAAGCCACAGAGTCCGCAGAGGACTACCAGAACAGCGAGCAGACGAGCCCGGATATTCGGCATGTCCACTACAGTCCGGTGATTTCCGGACACCGTCAATACCTTCTGACCCGTGAGTAAGTTCATTCCCTGCCAGCCCAGTTGGCAATCCGGCCCCGCCGGTTCACCAGGTACCCCGCGCGGGCGGACCGGCGGGGCAACCAGCCGCGGATTACCGTGCAGGGAAACGGCCGATTCGGTCGTCGCGGCCGGAAGGGGCCGATCGTGCGTGAGATTCTCCCGGTGCTGAACGGGTGGTACGCGGCCGGTGTGCCGTTCGGGCTCGCCACCGTGGTCGCCGTCAGCCGCAGCGCGCCGCGCGATCCGGGCGCGGCGATGGCGGTGGGGCCGGACGGCGAGGTCGTGGGCAGTGTGTCCGGGGGCTGCGTCGAGGGCGCGGTGTTCGAGCTGGCCCGGGAGGTCGTGGCCGACGGCACGGCCCGGCTGGAGACCTTCGGCTACAGCGACGAGGACGCGTTCGCCGTCGGGCTGACCTGCGGCGGCGAGATCACGTTGCTGGTCCGTCCCGTCACGCCCCGCCTGGACCCGTCCTTCGGCGCGGTCGCGGAGTCGGTCGCGGCGGGCGAGCCGGTCACCGTCGCCCTGGTCACCGACGGTCCCGCGCCCCGCGGGGCCGCTCTCGCCGTGTGGCCGGAGCGGACCTCGGGCACGCTGGGCACGGACGGCCTGGACGCCGCGGTCACGGCCGACGCGCGCGGCGAACTCGCCCTCGGCGTCACCGGCGTACGGCACTACGGGCCCCGCGGCCGGCGGCGGGAGGACTCCGTCACGGTGTTCCTGCACTCCTTCGCGCCGCCGCCGCGCATGCTGGTGTTCGGCGCGATCGACTACGCGGCCGCCGTCGCCCGGATCGGCGACTTCCTGGGTTACCGGGTCACCGTGTGCGACGCCCGGCGGGTGTTCGCCACCCCCCGCCGCTTCCCGCCGGGCGTCGAGGTGGTGGTGGAGTGGCCGCACCGGTATCTGCGCGGCACCGACACCGACGGGCGCACCGCGATCTGTGTGCTGACCCACGACCCGAAGTTCGACGTGCCGCTGCTTGAGGTGGCGCTGCGCGGGCCCGCCGCGTACATCGGGGCGATGGGCAGCCGCCGCACCCACGACGAGCGCCGGGCGCGACTCGTCGAGGCCGGGCTCACGGACGGTGAACTGTCCCGGCTGCGCTCACCGGTCGGGCTGGACCTGGGGGCCCGTACGCCCGAGGAGGTCGCCGTGGCGGTGGCCGCCGAGATCGTCGCGCTGCGCTGGGGCGGCAGCGGCGTTCCGCTGACCGCGACAGCCGGAGCGATCCACCGCGCGAGGTGAGGCCTGCCCCCTGTCTCGCCCCCGTCTCGCCCGTCTCGCCCCCGTCTCCCCCCGTCTGCCCGCGGCTCGTAAGAAAGTGCGTTCAGTGTGTTAAACAGGTGCGAATCGGGTACGTGCCCTTAACGGACAGGCATGCATGTCCTCTGTCCTTCGTCTCGCGAAGGAAGGAGGCCCGTTGAAGCAACGCACACTCGCAAGTTCCGGGCCGCCTCCGACCGTCATGGCCGGGAGCGGCCCGGTTCTCTGTCCGCGCAGCCCTTCGTCCGCTCAGCGCGGTGGCAGCCGGTGCAGGACCACGTCCGTGAGGCGGCCGTCGGCCGCGGTGGCCGTCAGGTAGGTGCAGTGGGGCTCGCGGCGGCGGTCGGTCGGGGAGCCCGGGTTGAGCAGGCGCGGGCCGCTCGGGCCCGTCGTGTCCCAGGGGATGTGGCTGTGCCCGAAGACCAGGACGTCCAGGTCCGGGAAGCGGGCGGCGCAGCGGGCCTCCCGGCCCTGGGCGGAGCCCGTCTCGTGGACGACCCCGAACCGCAGTCCGCCCAGTTCGGCGAACGCGACTTCGGGCAGCCGGGCGCGCAGATCCGGCCCGTCGTTGTTGCCGTACACGCCGATGACCCGGCGGCTGCGGCTCTCCAGCAGATCGAGGGTGTCCGTGTCGACCCAGTCCCCCGCATGGATCACCACGTCCGCGTGCGGGAGCTCGTCGAGCAGCGGTGCGGGCAGCGCCTTGGCGCGCTTGGGGAGGTGGGTGTCGGCCATCATCAGGAGACGCACCGCGCCAGACTACAAAATCCCCGACCCGGGCGAATCAGGACAGGTGGGGCGTCGGCGGCGGGGTTAGCATCGGGCCACGCGCACCCGCCGCCCCGCGCACGGCAGAGCGATCCAGCAAGGGGGCCAGGAGCCCGATGCCGGTCAAGGTCAGCGTCATCGTCCCCGTCTACAACCCCGGTCCCTACATCGAGGACTGCCTCGCCTCGCTGCTGAGGCAGTCGCTCCCGCCGGACGAGTACGAGGTGATCTTCGTCGACGACGGCTCCACCGACGCCACCCCCGCCCGCCTCGACGCGGTCGCCGCGGAGGACCCCCGGATCCGGGTCGTCCACCAGGAGAACTCCGGCTGGGCGGGCAAGCCCCGCAACGTCGGTATCGACCTCTCCCGGGGCGAGTACGTCATGTTCGTCGACAACGACGACCATCTCGGCGACGAGGCCCTGGAGCGCATGTACGCCTACGGGGTCACCCACGACGCCGATGTCGTCGTGGGGAAGATGGCCGGCAAGGGGCGCTCCGTGCCGGTGGAGCTGTTCCGCGTGAACCGCCCGCACGCCACCGTCGGCAACGCGCCGCTGATCGACAGTCTCACTCCGCACAAGATGGTCCGCCGGGCGTTCCTGGACCGTACGGGACTGCGCTTTCCCGAGGGCCGGCGGCGTCTGGAGGACCATGTCTTCGTCACCGAGGCCTATCTGCGCGCCGGCAACGTCTCGGTGCTCAGCGACTACGTCTGCTACTACCACGTCAGACGGCACGACGCCGCGAACGCGGGCTTCCGGCGGTTCGACCCGGTGGGCTACTTCAAGAACCTCCGGGAGGCCCTCGACGTCGTCGAGCGGTACACCGAGCCGGGTCCGCTGCGCGACAAGCTGTTCCGGCGGTGGCTGCGCGTGGAAATGGTCGAGCGGCTGCGCGGCCGGCGTTTCCTCGGCCTGCCCGAGGACTACCGCAGGGAGCTGTTCGAGGAGATCCACGGGGTCGTGGTCGAGCGGTTCGGGCCCGGGGTGGCGGCGCCGCTCCAGCCCACCCAGCGGGTCGTCGCCGCGCTGGCCGCCGAGGGGCGCTACGACGACGTCGTGGCGTTCGCGGAGTGGGAGGCGGGCGTCGCGCTCGCCGTCGACCCGGAGGACGTCGCATGGCAGGGCGGCGCGCTGCGGATCGCCTTCGCCGCCGAGCTGACGCACGACGGCGGGCCGATGACGTTCCCGTCCGCCGGGGGCTCCCCGCAGTGGCCGCCGCGGGACGTGGCCGAGGCGGTGCGATGGCTGGGCACGGACACCGTGGGCCGGTTCGACCGGACCGTGCCCGACCTGCTGCTGCGCGAGCGGGTCGGTGCGGCGCAGTACTTCCAGCCGGTCGACGTGGTCCGGGAGACGGTTCCGGCCGGTGACGCCGGTCAGGTACGGCTCGTGCTGCGGGCGACCGCCACCGTCGATCCGTCCACCGCGCTCAGCGGCGGGCCGGCGGGCGAGGGGCTGTGGGACGTGTTCGTGCGCGTCGGCCTGGGCGGCTGGACGAAGGAGCTGCGGCTCGGCCCGGCGCCCCGTCACGGCCGTCCCGTCCCGCCCGCCGGGGTCGTCGCGGGGCGCGTGGTGCTGCCGTACTGGACCGACCGGTACGCGAGTCTCGCGCTGGACGTCGGTCACGCGGGCCAGCGGCTGGGCCTGGGCCGGGTGGCGGCCGGGGACGTCACCGTCGTCGAGGACCGGCTCCACGTGGTCCTGCCGCTGCACGTGCCCGAGGCCGCCGATGTGCTGGTGCGGCTGACGGGGGCCAGGTCCGGCGACTCCCACGAGATCTTCGGGACGCTCTCGCCGGGCGGCCGGCTGGCGGCCGTCCTGCCGGTCGGGGACCTGACCGGCAGGACCTGGCTGACGACGGTGTGTCTCACCCCGGACGCGGAGGGGGCACGCTTCCATCCACTGCCGTTCGCCCTGCACGTCGACGCGGACGGCGTCCTCGTGGTGCCGGCGCCCCAGCCCGGCGGCGGGCGACGACTGGCCCGCAGGGTGCGACGGGCGCTGTACCGGGCACTCCAGAGCATCACGCCCCGGAGAAGGTGACGCCGTGCGGCCACCGGGCACCGAGGGGGCCTGGGTCGTGGAGCCCGAGGTCTGCCCCGACGGGCGGGGCGGTTTCCACGAGGTGCCGGGGCTGCTGCCTTCTTACGCCTCCTGCCGGGACCACCACCGGGAGCTGCGGCTCAGCGGCTGACGGCCGCCCGCTCCAGTGCTCCGCGCAGCGGCTCCCAGCCCCGGGAGCGGTCGAGACCCCGGTTGCGGGCCCGTACGAGGGGCTTCCAGAAGCCGGCCCGCAGCAGGACCTGCGGCGGCACCGCGCGCACCCGCTCCAGGACCGCCTCGGGGACCTTCTGCGGGTCGGGGACGTCGTACTCGGCGACGATCTCGTGGTACTTCTCGCGCAGCACGGGGTCGCGGGGGTTCGCGCCGAAGACGACGAGCTGGCCGGTCGGCTGGGTGTCGACGGGAACGATCACCAGATCGGGGCGGTGGCGGGACAGGATCTCGATGAGCTTGTAGACGTCGCCGGTCCAGGCGGTGGTGTGCCGGTCGCGGGCGGCCTCGTCGACGCCGCGGGGCAGCATGTCGTCCAGGACGATCACGCTCGACCAGTCGGAGTGCCGCTCGACGTTCATGAAGTCGCGCAGCGCGTACTCGAACAGGTGCATGCCGTCGATGAACGACAGGTCGAGGGTGGTGCGGCGCCAGTGGCCGAGGGGGTGGCGCCCCCGGGCGAGGTTGCGCAGCGGGTGGCGGCCGCCCTTCAGATGGGCGAGGGGATTGCGGCGGGCGAAGAAGTCGTCGCTGGTGGCCTTCACCAGGTGGACGTCGCAGCGCAGCTCCGAGGTCACCTTGAACGCGGGGTCGACCGCGATGCTCGGCACCCGGGACAGCCGCAGGCTGCGGCCGTCGTTGACGCCGATCTCCAGGTAGTTGCGGTTGGCGGTGACCTTGTGCAGTTCCCGCAGGAACTCATGGCGTTTCACGAAGGGACTCCTCGAACTCCTCGGGTGACACCGGGCCGCAGGACGTCTCGCGGATCAGCGGAAGTGCTTCGTGCAGGGCGGCGCGCCAGTCCCGTGGCGGTGACAGGCCCGCCTCCCGCCAGCGGCCGTGCGCGAGGACGCTGTAGGCCGGCCGGGGCGCGGGGCGGGGGAAGGCGTCGCCGGTGGTGGGGCGTACCCGGTCCGGGTCGGCGCCGATGGAGCGGAACACCTCGCGGGCGAGGTCGTACCAGGTGGCCTCGCCGGCCGCGGTGGCGTGGAAGACGCCCGTCGCGCCTCGGCCGACCCCCGGTCCCAGGTCGGCGACGCGGACGGCGACGTCCGCGCTCCAGGTGGGCTGGCCGCGCTGGTCGTCGACGACGTCGAGGGTGTCGCGGCGGGCCTCCAGGTCGAGCATCGCGCGGACGAAGCTGCGGCCGTGGACGCCGTAGAGCCAGGCGGTGCGCACGATCACCGACGCGTCGGGGAGCACGGCGCGGACGGCCCGCTCGCCGGCCAGTTTGGTGCGGCCGTAGGCGGTGCGGGGGGACGGCGGCCGGTCCTCCCGGTAGGGGGTACGGGCCTCGCCGTCGAAGACGTAGTCGGTGGAGACGTGGACCAGGCGGGCGCCGTGCCCGGCGCAGGCGGCGGCCAGCAGACGGGGCCCCTCGCCGTTGACCAGCAGCGCGCGGGCCTCGTCGGTCTCGGCGTCGTCGACGGCCGTGTAGGCGGCGCAGTTGACGACCAGATCGGGCCGGTGCGCGGCGAACGCCCGGGCCACGGACTCGGGCCGGGTGACGTCCAGAGCGCCGCGGTCGAGGCCGGTCACGTCCTCGCCGCGTCGGGCCAGCTCCTCCACGGTGTCGTGGCCGAGCATGCCGCCCGCGCCCGTGATCAGCCATCTCATGTCGTCCGCGCCTTGCGTTTGCGGGGTTCCCACCAGTCGCGGTGGTCCCGGTACCAGGCGACCGTCCCGGCGAGACCGGCGGCGAAGTCGTGGCGGGGCCGGTAGCCGAGCTCGGTGCGGGCCTTCGTCCAGTCGACGCAGTAGCGCAGGTCGTGGCCCTTGCGGTCCTCGACGTACGCGACCCGGTCCCAGCCGGCCCCGCAGGCGTCGAGCAGCAGAGCGGTCAGCTCGCGGTTGCTCAGCTGGGTACCGCCGCCGAGGTTGTACACCTCACCCGGACGGCCCTTCGCGCGGACGAGGTCGACGCCCTGGCAGTGGTCCTCGACGTGCAGCCAGTCGCGGACGTTGCGCCCGTCGCCGTAGAGCGGGACCTGCTCGCCGTCCAGGAGGTTCGTGACGAAGAGCGGGATCACCTTCTCGGGGAACTGGTACGGGCCGTAGTTGTTGGAGCAGCGGGTGACGCGGACGTCCAGGCCGTGGGTGCGGTGGTAGGAGAGGGCGATCAGGTCGGAGGACGCCTTGGAGGCGGCGTACGGGGAGTTGGGGCGCAGCGGCTGGTCCTCGGTCCAGGCACCGGTCTCGATGGAGCCGTACACCTCGTCGGTGGAGACGTGCACGAAGGGACCGACGCCGTGCCGCAGGGCCGCGTCCAGCAGCGTCTGGGTGCCGAGGACGTTGGTGCGGACGAAGGTGCCCGCGCCGTCGATGGAGCGGTCGACGTGGGACTCGGCGGCGAAGTGGACGACCTGGTCGGCGGCGGCCGTCAGCTTGCCGACGAGGCCGGCGTCGCAGATGTCGCCGTGGGTGAACTCCAGGCGGGGATGGCCGGCCGGCAGGTTGGCGCGGCTGCCCGCGTAGGTGAGCTGGTCCAGGACGGTGACGCGCACGGCCGGGTCGCGGGCCAGCAGGCCGCGCACGTACGCCGAGCCGATGAATCCGGCGGCCCCGGTGACGAGGAGGTTCATGCGTGGATCTGTACCTTGCTGTGGTCGCCGAGAACCAGCCGGTGGGCGCGGGACACACCGGCCGCCGGGGTGACCTCGACGTGCCGGCCGATCAGGGAGTTCTCGATGCGGCCCACCCCGTCGATGGAGGAGTCGCGCAGCACGATGGAGAACTCCAGCTCGCTGTCGGTGATCCGGCAGTTCTCGCCGACGGAGGTGAAGGGGCCGACGTAGGAGTCGCGGACCTCGCTGCCGGCGCCCAGGAGGACGGGTCCGACGAGTCGTGAGTTCACCACGCGGGCGCCCGCCTCCACGACAACCCGGCCGACCGTCTCGGACGACTCGTCGACCTCGCCGTCGATCCGGCGCTCGACGCCCTCCAGCACGGTCCGGTTGACCTCCAGCATGTCGACGACGTTCCCGGTGTCCTTCCAGTAGCCCTTGATGATCGTGGAGCGCACCCGGGCGCCGCTGTCGATCAGTCGCTGGACGGCGTCGGTGATCTCCAGCTCGCCGCGCCGGGACGGCCCGATGGCGCGTACGGCGTCGTGGATCGCGGGCGTGAAGAGGTAGACGCCGACCAGCGCGAGGTCGCTCTTGGGGTGCGCGGGCTTCTCCTCGAGGCCGACGACCTGTCCTGCGGGGTCGAGTTCGGCGACGCCGAAGGCGCGGGGGTCGGGGACCCGGGTGAGCAGGATCTGGGCGTCGGGGCGGGTCCTGCGGAACTCCTCGACGAGGTCGGTGATGCCGCCGACGATGAAGTTGTCGCCGAGGTACATCACGAAGTCGTCCTCGCCGAGGAAGTCACGGGCGACGATCACGGCGTGGGCGAGGCCGAGGGGTCTGTCCTGCGGGATGTAGGTGATGTCGAGGCCGAAGCGGGAGCCGTCGCCGACGGCCTCGCGGATCTCCTCGGCCGTGTCCCCGACGATCACCCCGGCCTCGGTGACGCCGGCGGCGGCGATGGACTCCAGGCCGTAGAAGAGCACGGCCTTGTTGGCCACCGGTACGAGTTGTTTGGCCGAGGTGTGGGTGATCGGCCGAAGGCGGGTCCCGGCGCCGCCGGACAGCACGAGAGCCTTCATCGGGGTCACTCCAGCCCCGGTCGCCCGGCCGCGACCGATTCATCCGCTCATGCGCACTGTGTGCCGGTCAGTCCTCACCCCTGACAATGTTCCATTCCGGGCCGGTCTGCATCCCGGCCAGCACGCCGGGTACGACGACGGCCGGCACACAGGTGCGCAGCGCGGCCATTCCGCGGCGGAGCCGACGGGCCCTGGCCCAGCCGGTCTCGGCCCGGCGGGTCGCCGGTTTCTCCTCGATGTGCGCGGTCACGACGGTTCATCACCCTTCTTGGTCACAAGGCTCTCGCCCCTGGTCAGCCGGCACCCTGGCCGCCGCTGCCGAACGAGCCGCCGGACCCCTCGTCCCAGCGGGGGCGGCGCTGGTCGGCGCTGTCCCGGCTGCCGGTGGGCCGCAGCTCGTGCGGGGTGAGGCGTTCGCCGTCCGTCGACCGCGGCATCTCGTTCGGTTCGCGGGTCCGGTGGGTCTCATGGGCCGGGGCGGCGCCGGGCCTGTGGGGCTGTTCGTGCGGCGCCGGGGGCGCGGACTCGCGACTGCGGACCTTGATGCCGAACCGGAAGGCCCAGATCAGACCGCCGACGAGAACGATCCCGACGGCGATGAAGGCGAAGGTGGCCAGCGCGGACCTTCCGGAGGCCGCGACGAAGACGGAGGCGAAGGTGTCCATGGGCGGCGGGTACCCCGTCCGTACTCCGGAACACGTGGCGGCCCGGCGGCTCAGTTCGCCTGCGCCAGCTCGCTCCACACCTGCTTGCCGCCGCTGACCGGCACCGTCCCCCAGGCGTCGGACACGGCTTCCACGAGGAGGAGGCCGCGACCGCCGGTGGCCTCCCAGCCCAGGCTGGTCGGCTTGACGGGGCTGCGGGGCGAGGCGTCGGTCACGGCGACGCGCAGCCGGTGGTTGACCAGGGTGAGGTCGAGGCGGACCCGGCCGTCGGTGTGCACCAGGGCGTTGGTCACCAGTTCGGAGACGACGAGCAGGGCGGCGTCCATGGCCTGCGCCGACACGCCCCAGGTGCGCAGGGTGCGCCGGGTGAAGCGGCGGGCCTGCCGGGCCGCCTCGGGCACCCGCCACACCGTCCAGCCCTCGCGCAGGGGTTTGACGGCCATGCCGTCGTAGCGCATCAGGAGCAGGGCGACGTCGTCGCCGCGGTGGGCGTTGCCGAGCAGGGCGTCGGCGACGAGGCCGAGGTGGGCGGGGTCGGAGACGGCCAGTTCATGGGCGAGGCGGTCCAGGCCGGTGTCGATGTCCAGGTCGGCGGACTCCACGAGTCCGTCCGTGGTCAGGGCGATCACGGTGCCGGGCAGCAGACGCAGCGGGGTCATCGGGAACTCGGCCCGGGTCACGACGCCGAGGGGCGGGCCGCCGTCCGTCAAGGCGATGTCGGTCGACCCGTCCGGGTACCGCAGGACGGGCGGCGGATGCCCGGCCCGTACGCACCAGGCGGTGCCCTCCTCCATGTCGACGTCGACATAGCAGCAGGTGGCGAAGAGGTCGGTCTCCATCTCCATCAGGAGCCGGTTGGCGTGCGAGACCACGACGTCCGGCGGGTGTCCCTCCGTCGCGTAGGCGCGCAGTGCCGTGCGCATCTGGCCCATGAGGGTGGCGGCGCCGGCGCTGTGTCCCTGGACGTCGCCGATGACGAGGGCGACATGGTGCTCGGAGAGCGGGATCACGTCGTACCAGTCGCCGCCCAGCTCGAGGCCGGCGGTGGCCGGAAGATAGCGGGCGACGGCGACGGCGCCGGGGAGTTCCGGCAGACGGCGCGGGAGCAGCTGGCGCTGGAGCATGCCGACGAGTTCGTGCTCGGCGTCGAAGGCGCGGGCGCGCGTCAGGGCCTGCCCGGCGAGACCGGCGGAGGCGGTGAGCAGGGCGCGTTCGTCGGGGCCGAATTCGTGCGGCTCGTCCCAGCCGATGAGGCAGGCGCCGGCCATCCGGCCCCCGGCGGACAGCGGCAGGACGGCGAGGCCGCCGGGGCCGACCTCGGCGAGGGCCGGTTCCAGGGCGGTGCCGGCGGGCCAGATCCGGGCCCGTCCCTCGCGCAGGGCGGCGGCGAGGGTGGGCATGGCGCGCACGGGCGCGTCGGGCCACTCGGCGCGCCACTCCAGCTGCCACAGCTCGGGCCAGGAGTCGGGTTCGGGCGGGTCGAGGACGGTGACCACGAGCCGTTCGTTCTCCAGTTCGGCGAGCGCGATCCGGTCGGCCCGCAGCGGCTTGCGCAGGGCGGCGACGACCGCCTGGCCCACGTCGCTGACGGTGCCGGCGGTCGCGAGGGCGGCGGCCAGCCGCTGGACGCGGGAGACGTCGGTGACCTCGCCGCGCAGGGAGGAGGCGTCGGTGACGGTGCCGACGAGCCGTGCCGGGCGGCCGTCGCCGGGCAGCAGCCGGCCGCGGAGCCTGAGCCACCGCGGCGGCCCGGTGGGCTGGAGCACCCGGAACTCCAGCTCACGCTCGCCGATCGACATGTGGTCGGCCTCGACTACGGACATCAGCGAGGGCAGGTCCTCGGGGACGGTGAGCCCGAGCAGCGTCTCCACCCGCCCGTCGAAGTCGGCCCGGCTCATCCCGAACAGTTCCAGGATCTCGTCGCCGACCTCGACGCGGCCGGTGTCCATGGCCAGGCTGAAGGCGTTGGGGCGCAGTTCCTCGTCCTCGGCGGGGACGGCCGGCGCGGGGAACGTGACGGCCTCGGCGACCAGCTCCAGACAGGTGCGGTCGTCGGCGCCGAAGCCGCCGGGGCGCTCGCTCACGGCGAGCAGGCAGCCGCCCGTGCCGTCGCGCACGGGCAGGGCGGCCAGGTGGACGTCCCTGGTGGGCATCCGCCGCGATTCCGCGCAGTCGGCGAGCTCCGCCGGGCCCAGCCACACCGGCCGCCCGGCACGGTGGGCGGTGGCGGCCGGTGAGTGGCCGTCGAGCGGGTAGCTCTCGCGCAGCCCGTAGAAGGTCCTCGGGACTCCCGCCGACTCGACGAGGCGGAGCAGATCGCCGTCCCCGGGCGTGTAGAGCGCGGCGAGGGCCGCGCCCGCGAAGACGAGTGCCTGTTCCAAAGTGCGTCGCACCCGTTCGGGTGAGGCGGGATCGGCCGTGATCGTCTTGAGCGCGATTTCGGCGCGCGGGTGTCCCGTTCTGCGCTCTGCGGCACCCTCACTGACCACGTCCGCCATTACAGCGCCAAAGGTTCCCGGGCGCAGCCCCTGTGGCCGTTTGGCGGGGCCGCGAGGGGAGCGAACCGGCGGCGGCCCGTGCTCGAAACAGATCGAACATGTCTTTACGCGTGCGTACCGCACAGGGATCTCGTGACAGGCGTGACTGTCCGCGGCCCTCTCCGCTTGCGAGTCTCTTGGCCGGGCCACGGAAGCCGGGACACGGAAGGGGACGCATGGACAAGCGCTACGAGGTGTACGCGCTGGCGGACGCGCACTTCTACGAGACACCCGACCGGCTGACCGGCGACGGGCCCGCTCCGCTGTTCGACACGGCGCGCCGCCCGGTCCCCAGGGGCTGGACGTCGGCGCGGACCGGCGACTGGCTGACCCTGACACCGCTCGACGCGGACGGGTCCCCGGCGGCCGGTCCGGCCCAGGGCTGGAAGATCCACGCCTCGGCCACCCGGGCGAACGCGGACCGGACGGCGGCGATCGTGTGGGACTACTGCGTCCCGCGCCGCGTCCCGTTCAAGTTCGTGCCGGGTCCGCACCTGCTGCATCTGCGCAACACCAAGTACGCGGGCCGCGACACCAGCGGCAAGTTCGTCACGCTCTACCCGTCCGACGAGGAGCAGCTGCACACGGTGCTGCGCGAGTTGGGCGCGCTGCTGGAGGGCTTCGAGGGTCCGTACATCCTGACCGACCTGCGCTGGTCCGACGGTCCGCTCTACGTCCGCCACGGCGCGTTCGCGCGCCGGTACGTCGTCGACGACCGGGGCTCGCTGGTGCTGGCGGTGCGCGACGGCGAGGGAGCCCTGGTCCCGGACCGGCGGGCGCCCTCCTTCCAGGTGCCGGAGTGGGTGACGCTGCCCGCGTTCCTGGAGCCGCACCTGGCGGCCCGCAACACGACGACGGTGGGCGAGCTGCCCTACCGCATCGAGAAGGCGCTGCACTTCTCCAACGGCGGCGGGGTCTACGCGGGCACCGACACCCGGGACGGTCGCAAGGTGGTCCTGAAGGAGGGCCGGCCGCACGCGGGGCTGGCCGCGGACGGGGCGGACGCGATCACCCGGCTGGAGCGGGAGAAGCGGGCGCTCGAGGCGGTGTCGGGCACCGGGGTGGTGCCCGAGGTGCGTGACTGGTTCACCCTGGGCGACCACCGTTTCCTGGTCATGGACCTCGTCGAGGGACGTCCGCTCAACTCGTTCTTCGCCGAGCGGCACCCTCTGCTTTGTCCCGACCCCGATCCGCGGGCCGTCACCGCGTACACGGAGTGGGCGGTGCGGATCCACCGGTCGGTGGAGCGGGCGGTGGAGAAGGTGCACGCGCGCGGGATCGTCTTCAACGACCTGCACGTCTTCAACATCATGGTGACGCCGGACGGGGAGTCGGTGTACCTGATCGACTTCGAGGCGGCGGCCCCGGCCGGGGAGAACGGCCGCCAGATCGTGGCGCACCCCGGGTTCTTCGCACCGCCCGACCGCCGGGGCGCCGATGTCGACCGGTACGCACTGGCCTGCTTGCGCCTCGCGCTGTTCCTGCCCGTCACCACGCTGTTCGTGGTGGACCGGGGCAAGGCGGCACATCTCGCCGAGGTGATCACCGAGCAGTTCCCGGACGTACCGGAGAAGTTCCTGGACGAAGCGGTCGCCGAGATCACCCGGGACGCCTCCGAAGGGGTCCCGACGCCGGACGGGGGCGGGCCGAACGCGCCGGTACGGGTCGCCGCGCGGGTGCCGTCGGCGCCGGCCTTCCGGGTGGAGCCCGGTGACTGGCCGCACAGCCGTGACTCGATGGTCAAGGCGATCCTCGCGTCGGCGACTCCTGAGCGCGACGACCGGCTCTTCCCCGGGGACGTCGCCCAGTTCTCCGACGGCGGCGGTCTCGGGCTGGCGCACGGCGCTGCCGGCGTGCTGTACGCGCTGAGGGCGACCGGCGCGGAACGGTACGAGGACGGTGAGCGCTGGCTCCTCGACCACACCGCCCCGGCCCCTACGGGCACCCCCCTCGGCCTGTACGACGGCCTCGCCGGCGTCGCCCACGTGCTGGACCTGCTCGGTCACCGGCAGCGGGCGCTGGACCTGGTCGACGGCATCCTGCGCGAGCGGTGGCAGAACCTCTCCTCCGACCTGCACGGCGGGCTGGCCGGACTGGGGCTCGTCCTCGGCGACCTGGCGCGCGGGACGGGCGAGCCGGAGCTGCGCGAGCGGGCCGCCGAGGCCGCCGACATCGTCGTACGACGACTCGCCGAACCGGTGCCGGACGGGTCCCGCCGACGCCGGGCCGGGCTGCTGCGGGGCGCGAGCGGACCCGCCCTGTTCCTGCTCAGGCAGTACGAGGAGACCGGCGACCGCCGGTTGCTCGAGGCGGCGGGCGTCGCCCTGCACCGGGACCTGGCGGCCTGCGTGGAGCGCGAGGGAGGTGCGGTGGAGGTCGACGAGAAGTGGCGGACCCTGCCGTATCTCGGGGACGGCAGCGTGGGGGTGGGAGCGGTGCTCGACGACCACGCCACCCATGTCCCGGACGGCGGAGCGGAGTTCGAGCGGGCCCGCGTCGGCATCCTCACCGCCGCCACCTCCCGCTTCTACGCGCAGCCCGGTCTCTTCCAGGGCCGCGCCGGGATGATCCTGCACCTCGCCCGCACCACCACGCCGGGCGCGACCCGGGCCCGGCTGGACGAGCAGATCGCCGCACTGGGCTGGTTCGCGATGCCCTACCAGGGCCAACTCGCCTTCCCCGGACACCAGATGATGCGGCTGTCCATGGACCTCGGCACCGGAACGGCGGGGTGCCTGCTCGCCCTGGCCGCCGCCCTCGACCCGGACGGCGTGGGCGCCACCGCGCACCTGCCGTTCCTCCCGCCGCCGCCCCGGCGGCCCTCATGACGCGGCTCCGCGGCAACCGACGGAGTCGTGACACAACCCGTCCCCACGGGACGTGACATCCAACCGATGAAAGGACACACCATGGCCCTGCTCGACCTGCAGACGATGGAATCCGACGAGCACACCGGGGGCGGCGGCAACAGCACCGTGAGCCTGCTGTCCTGTGTCAGCGCCACCAGCGTGCTGCTCTGTCTCTGACACGCACAGCACGTGGTGCGCGCACAGCGCGCACCACGTGCTGAAC